>JBIIMH010000216.1:0-4361 GCA_044338095.1 Rariglobus sp.
CCTGCTGCTGGTGCATTTCCCCACCAACGGCATCGCCACCAAACGCATTCACGAAACAGTGGCCCAACTTCGCCAAACGGTGCGTGCGCGCCTGATTGTGACCGTTTCGATCGACGGCCCACCCGCGCTCAACGACCACCTGCGCGGCATCCGCAACGACTTTGCCCACGCCATCGACACCTTTGCGGCCGTGCGCCGCGAGATCGGGGCGGAAAACACCTACGTCGGCATGACCCTGCATGGCCATAAAGCCTCCTGCGGGCGCACCAGCTCGGAGCTCGTTGAGGACACCTTCGCCGCCATCAACACCGCGCTGGTCGAGCGCGGCGAGGCGCCGATTGATTGGGGCACGTTCCACCTCAACATCCCGCATTTTTCACAGCACTACTACGGCAACCAAACCAACCGGGCCGATGAAACCTTTGGCGGAGCTGAACATCGCGCCGAAGTGGCCGCCGCGATCGAGGCGACCGCTACTCGGGCGCAAACCGGCGCCTCCCTGGCCATGCGCGGCTTTGAGCGAATCTACCGCGCCGAGGCCCGGCGCTACCTTGCCAGCGGGCAAACCAAAATCACCTGCTCAGCGCTCCTCTCCACCGCCTACCTCTCGGAAAAAGGCGAAGTTTACCCCTGCACGATCTGGGACCGCCCGCTCGGCAACGTCCGCAGCACCGGCTACGCGCTCATGCCGCTAATCGCAGCGGCGCGGCGCGACGGCACCCGGCGCGCGGTGGCCGAGGGCAAGTGCCCGAATTGCTGGACGCCCTGCGAGGCTTACCCCGCGATCATGGCATCACCCATTCGCTCCACCCTCGCCCTCATCACCGGCAGCTAACGCCTGCGCCGACTCCCGCTTTATTTAACATGTCCGTTTTTTCCCTCCTTAACCTCTCGCCCCGCGTTCAGGAAAACGCCTTGCGCGGCACGGTGATCGCCGCCGTTTCGCTGGCCTCGTTCCTGTCGTTTTCGGTTCAGCCGCTCGTGGGTAAACTCCTGCTGCCCACCCAAGGCGGCGCCGCCTCCACCTGGCTGGGCACCATGCTGTATTTTCAAATCGCCCTGCTGCTCGGCTACGGCTGGGCGGTTTGGCTGCTCCAGCGGCGGGCGCTCGTGCAGGTCGGGGCGACCGCCGCGCTTGGCTTGGTTGCGATGCTCGCCAGCCGCCTCGGCTGGGCGCAAACCAGCGCGTGGACCGGAGTCGGCGGGATCGTTGGAACGCTCTCGGTGGCCTCGTTACCCGCCATGGTTTTGCTGTTTGGAACCAGCCCGCTGCTGCACGGCTGGCTCGGCCGCCAGAACAAATCGGTGCCTTATCACCTGTATGCGATTTCCAACGCCGGCAGCCTGCTCGCGGTGGTGCTGTACCCGTTCACCGTTGAGCGCTCCATCCCCGTCTCAGATCAGGTGTTTTACTGGCAGGGCATTTTGAGCGTTTTTGTCGGCCTGATCGGGGTGGCAGGCTTTCTGTTTTTACGCACGACGGGAGCCGATCAGCGCCCCGAACCAACCACTGAAAAAATCGGCGTGGGCCAGGTTGGATTCTGGTTGGCGCTGAGCGCGTTGGCCTGCGTCGGCATGCTGGGGGCAACCCACCATATCGCCGCCGAAATCGGCTCCAGCCCGCTGTCGTGGGTCGGCCCGTTTGGACTGTTTTTGCTCAGCTTTTTGGTGACGTTTTCGGGGGTATGGCAACCGCGCTACACCCAGCTTTGCCTTGGCTGGCTGGCGGTAAGCCTGACCGGATTTATGCTCACCAAAGGCGTCAGCCCGAGCACGGTGGACGGCTGGGTTGCATTCTGGGTGTTGTCACTGAGCGCCTCGGGCAGTTTTTTTGCCAACGGCCTGCTGCACCAAACCCGCCCCCAACAACGCTTCGCCGCGTTCTACCTGGTGCTCGCCGTCGGCGGTGTGGCGGGCGGCTTATTCGCCAGCTTTGCCGCTCCGGTTTTTTTCCTGCGCCCATCGGAGTTATTGGCGGTTTCCTGCGTGCTGCTCATCGTCGGTCTGCTGCGGCTGGTGACCCAGCGCGATCCGATCACTGTCGGGGTGGTCAGCGCCATCGCGTTGTCCCCGGTGCTCGGGCTAGTCCTGACCCAAACCCGCGACGAAGCTGACGGCATGGAAAACGTGCGCCGTTTCCGCAATGTTTATGGCTACTCCATGCTCAAGACCGACCAAAATGGGCTGATTTTATCGAGTGAAACCACCACCCACGGCACACAGATTACCACCAATGCCGACACCCGCCGCCAGCCCACGCTTTACTACACGGAGAGCTCCGGCATCGGCCGGGTAATCACCGAAACCCAAAAGCAAAAATCGGCCACCACGACCGCCGTGGTGGGGCTCGGCGCGGGCACCTTGGCCGCCTACGCTCGGCCTACCGACGCGGTGGATTTTTGGGACATTGACCCGAAGGCCGTCCACCTGGCGCGGGACCATTTCACGTTTATCAACGACTCGCCCGGCCGTATTCGCCTTTTGGAAACCGATGGGCGCAAAGGATTGGAAACGACCACGACCGACTACGATCTGATCGTGATCGACGCGTTCACCGGTGACGCCGTACCGCCCCACCTGCTCACTCGCGAGGCGTTGGGCATTTACTCCAGGCGGCTCGAAAAACGCCACGGGCTGCTCGCGATCCACGTTTCCAGCCGCTACCAAACCCTGTTCCCCGTCATCGCCGCCACAGCGAACACCCTTGGCTTGCACGCGTTGCGGGTGGTCACGGACATCGCCCACACCACCGAGACGACGGACTGGGACTGCACCAGCTCCCAATACATTCTGGTCGGGCGCGCCGAACAGATTCATGAGGCGTTGGCCTGGCTGCCAGCTGAAGAGGACGAAGGCCGGGTACGGCGCACGGTTAACATCCACGACCCGTTACCACCCGGGCAGGCCGTGATCTGGACCGACGAACGCAACGCGGCACTCGACGCCCTCAACCTGAAAAACTACCTGCTCGGCAAATGATCGCCGCGCTTTTTTTATTCACCGCCGTTTGGTTCGGCCTGATCCTCGATGAGGTGTTCAGCCTGAGCCGGGGCGACCGGTTGGTGCGGCTGGCCGCCGGCATCGTACTGGGCACGTTTTGCGCGGCCTGGATCCTGTTTTTACTGGCATGGGGCTGCGGCTTCACTGGCGGGGTTATCTTTGTCGGCACCGGGCTCATGCTCGGGTTTAACCTCTGGGCCTGGCACTACCGCGGGCTAAATGGGGCCTGGTTCGCCGCGCTGCCTAAGCCAAATCGTACATTCTGGCTGGCGAGCGCCGTGCCCACGGCGGTGATCACCGTCTATTTTGGCGTCTGCGTGTGGGCCAACGCCGAAGGCGACATCCTGTTTCGCGGCAACACCCGCGACCTCGCGTTTCACATGGGCACGGTTTCGGCCTTCGTCGAGCAGAGCGCGTTCCCCCCGTACAACCCCCAATCCGCCGGAGCCCGCCTGAGTTACCACTTCATGGCGAATTTCTTTGCGGCCATCCTCAACAAAGGCGGCTTCGACCTGCTGTACGCGTTAAAAATCCCGATGGTGCTGCTGGCGTTTTCGCTTAGCACGCTGACCTGCCACCTGTTTTTTTCGGTGGCCAAAACCCGCGCCGCCACCCTGTTCGCCGCACTGCTGTTTTTCTTCGGCCACATCGGAGTGGTTAACCTGTTCTTCGGCCTGCTCGGCTACCCCTCGGGCAACATCCCGCTCTCGCTCGGCTCCTGGGCCAGCATCGAGGATCACATCACCTACCCCTACTACAATTTCCTCAACGTCATCATCGACTACTTCCAGCCACAGCTGCCCTTCCTGGCGGGCTTCCCGTTGGCGATGCTGATCCTGGTCGCGCTGTACCGGAAACACACCGAGCGCTCCGTCACCGACCGCACGACCTGTTTCCTGGTTGGCGCCGTCGCGTTCATGCCGCTGTTTCACATGCACACGTTCCTCACCCTCGCCCCACTCGCGGGCTTGTACGTGCTAAGTGAACGCACACCACGCCCGCTCGCACGGGCAACGCACCGCGGGTGGTTCGCGCGCCTGATGGATCGGCTGGCAATCGAAGCACCCCCACCGGCCGGCAGCTCACCACCGCCCGCACCCACCGCGCCCCGCGCCTCCTCCGGCTTCCCGTGGACGAAGCTCGCGCTTCTGGGGCTCGCGGCGATTCCGATCGGGATACAATTGGCGTTTATCTTATCGCAGCAAAAAACCGCGGGGTTTTCCGGCTTCGACGTCGCCAAGCATCTGGACGCGTTGCCCGAAATCCCCGAATGGCTGCATCTCAAGCGCGTCTGGTTTTGGCTTCGTGTGGCCGGGCCGTCTCTGGTGCTCGGGCTGGCCGGTCTCGGCTGGTGGCTGCTG
>JBIIMH010000217.1:0-4354 GCA_044338095.1 Rariglobus sp.
AAACCAAAGACGCTGCCGGGCTGCGGGCGGCTTACGACCAGCTCACCCCGGAAAAACTCACGGCCCAAGCCGCCACCACCTTCCAGTCGGCCTCGCTGCTTAACTCCAGCCTTCAGCAGCGCAGCGCCGAACTGCGCCGCTTCGGCCCCGCCTCAGTCAGCCTCAACGGCGTGGCCACTCCGGCCCCGGTGGCGGACTACCAGATGAATACGGTGATTGAAGACGGGGTGACCTACCACGTCGCCACGGCCAAGCCGACGCGGCGGGTGGGTTATTTCGCCGGGGCGAGCGGGGCCTTTGCGGCGCTCGATGGCGGGGCTGATCGGCTTGGAGCCTTTACGCAAACCGGGGCGGGGCACTGTGGGATGGATTATGCGCTGAACGAAAACCAGGCGGTGGGATTGGTGGTGACCCAAAGTTTCGCCTACACCGATTTTTCCGCCGACAGCGGTTCAGCCCGTACCGAGACCAATCGGGTGGGTCTTTTTCACGATTACCACCGCGACGGGTTTTATCTGAACAGTTCTCTTTCAGCCGGTTTTTCGTCCTACGAAACCGATCGAAAAATCGACTTTTTGAGCGAAACCGCCCGGGGCGAAACCCAGGGTTTCAGTTACGGCGGCCAGTTGGCCGCGGGTTATGATTTCAAGCTCGGTGACTATATCCTCGGACCCACCGCCTCCATCGCTTATAACCATGCGCAGCTCAACGGCTTTACCGAAACGGGTTCGGCGGCTGCGTTAAAGGTCGGCCGGCAGAATGCCCACTCCCTGGTGAGTCAAATCGGTTTCCATGCGAGTCGCCCCTTGCAGTGGAAAAATATTGGATGGATTCCGGAGGTAAGTTTGGGGGTGAGTCGGCAGTATTTTAACCCCAATGCGATCACCGCCCAACTGACCGCCGGCGGGGACACCTTTAAGGTCAAGCCCCAGGCAGGCGGCCGGGAGTTTATTCATCCTGGGGTGAGCCTTGTGGCGATTTTGGCCAACGGGTGGTCGGTGCGATTGGGCTACGAGGCGAGCCTGAACCGCGATTCGGCCGAGCACCGGGTTAACTTGAGTGTGAATGCCGGGTTTTAAGGGCAACACGGTTGGCCACTTTGTCCTGGAAGCTGGTGCCTAGCTGAGTACGCATGGCCGTTCCCGATGCCGTCTGCTTTTTGAAACTTAGCTCGGGGACGGGGGGTATTCGGTTCAGCCGGGTCAAACACCCCGGCTTAGATTCATTCTTAGCGGCACCTTTCGCGTTCAACTTGGGCCGGGCTTTCCGCATTTCTCGGGGCGGAAACATCCCTATATCGGGAGTTGTCGGCGCTGCCCAAAGCGCGTGTAACTGGCGCAACAATTCCGGATGCCTTCACCTCGCCTTCACGTTCTGCCTTGGAACCAACCGCTGGTGTCGGCCGTCGTCGCCTGGCTCGCCGCCGATTGGTCCGGCGCCGCCGCGCTCGATCTTTCCGCGCAACTTGTGGTCGTGCCCACCCGCCAGGCCGGTCGCCGCTTGCGCGAGGCGCTCGCCACCCACGCCGCCGCGCGTAACCAAGCCGTTTTTCCGCCCCGCGTCCTCATGCCCGAGCAACTGGTCGCCAGCGCCGCGCCGGTCGGCACCTCCGTCGCCTCGCGCGCCGAGTTTTTATTGGCCTGGACCGAGGTGCTGCGCGCCGCCGATCTCGCCACCTTGCGCGCGGTTTTTCCGGTTGATCCACCGGCCCGCTCCTTTGCCTGGGCATCGCGGCTGGCGCGCGAATTTGTCCGCCTGCAGGCCACTTTGGCCGAGGGCGGTCTGCGTATGGGCGATGTGGTGACGCGCGCCGGCGAAGCTTTTCCCGAGGCCGACCGCTGGGTGCAATTGGGTGAACTGGAGGCCGCCTGCGATGCGGTCCTGGCGGCGCGCGGGCTGTGCGACCCTCAAGCGGCGAAAATCGCCTTCGCCGCCGCGCCGCTTCCGCCCGTTGGCATTCGCCGCATCGTGCTCGCCGGTTCTCCCGACCCGCTGCCGCTTGCCGTGCGCGTGCTCGCCGCCTACGCCCTGGCCGGTTTGCCGGTGGTGGTGCTCGCGGCGGGCGACTCGGCGGAGTGTTTCGACACGTGGGGCCACCCGAACCCCGCGTTTTGGGCAACCCAGCCGCTGGCCTGGCCGGATTTCGTGAAACGTGTGCGGCTTTGCGCGGACCCGTCCGCGCAGGCCGAGTTGATCGTCGACTGCGCACGCGGTTACGGCGACACGCCCGGCGGGTGCCTCGGCGTGGGCGTGGCCGATGCCGAGGTGTTGCCGTCGTTGGAAAACGGCCTCGCCCGGGCCGGCGTGCCGGCCTTCAACCCCGAGGGGCGACCACTGCGTTCTTCCGCATTGCACACGCTGCTCACCGCGTTGGGCGAGTTGGTCGGCGACGAGCCGTCTTTCTCTGCGGTGGCGGCGCTGCTGCGTTGCCCCGATGTGCTGACCTGGCTTGGCGGCTCGCCCTCGCAACTCCTGTCTGCCCTCGACGACCTGCACACCGCGCATTTGCCGGCGACGCTCTCCGCAGCCCGAACCCTGGCGGAAAACGCCCCCGTCGATCCGCTTCGCGTCGCACAACGGGCCGCGTTGTTGTCCGCGCTCACCGCAGTTTCGCGCCTGCGCACTACGCTGCGTGCCGGCGAATTCCCCGCCAATGTGCGCCGCGTGCTCACCGAGATTTTTAAAAACCGCCGCTTCAACCTCGCGGTGCCTGAGGACGCACTCGCGGTCGAGGCGGCACAAGGCTGGGGCGAGGTGCTGGCCGAGCTGGAGACCGCTGTGAAACACTTCCCGGGCCTGGCCTCTTCTGAAGTCTGGGAACTGGCCCTGCGCGCGTTCGGCGACAGCCAGCGTTTCGACGAAAAGCCCGCGGGCGCCGTCGAGTTGCAGGGTTGGCTGGAGCTGCTGTGGGACGACGTGCCGCACCTCATCGTGGCCGGTTTTAACGACGGCTGCGTTCCCGACGCGGTGGTGGGCGATCCCTTTTTGCCGGAGTCGCTGCGCGCCCGTCTTGGGCTGAAAACCAACGCGGCGCGCTTCGCCCGTGACGCCTATTTGTTGCACGCGCTGGCGGCGGCCCGCGCTGACGGACATGGGCGGCTCGATCTGTTGGTGGGCAAAACTTCGGCGGCGGGCGATCCGTTGCGGCCGTCGCGGCTGCTGTTGCAATGCGCCGACGCCGACCTGCCCGAGCGCGTGCGGTTTTTGTTCAGCCCCGTGGCGGCGGCCCGTCCCGCCCCGGCGTGGCGGCGCGCCTGGAAACTCGCGCCGCGCACCGACGCCAAAATCGAAAAACTCTCCGTCACGGCGTTCCGCGATCACCTCAAATGCCCGTTCCGCTTTTATTTAAAACACGGGCTGAAAATGGCGGCGGTCGATCCGCACAAGGCGGAGCTCGACGCGATGGATTTCGGCAACCTTTGCCACGGTGCGCTGGAGGCGATGGGCCAGCCTGATTCGCCGGTGCGCGACTGCACGGACGCCGGTGTGTTGCGCGGGTTTTTGCTGGATGAATTGGAGCGCAGCGCCCGCGAGCGTTACGGCGACACACCGATTTTGCCCCTCGTGGTTCAGTTGGAATCGGCCCGCCAGCGGTTATCCAAGGTCGCGGAAATTCAGGCGCAACAACGCGCCGAAGGCTGGGTGATCGAGCGCACCGAAATGAAGTTTGAAATCAACCTAGGCGGCCTGCCGCTGCGCGGGAAGATCGACCGCATCGACCGCAACGAGCTCACCGGAGCAGTGCGCGTGCTCGACTACAAAACCTCGGATCAACCGGTGAATCCGGCCGACGCACACATCCGCTCGCTCAAGCGTAGCGAGGACGTGGAGGCGCTGCCAGAGTATGCTCGTTTTGTGACAACGGACGGCGAGGAGTCGGTCTGGATCGACCTGCAACTACCGCTTTACCTGGAGGCGGTGGCTGAGGAGTTTGGGCACGCGGTGAGCTGCGGTTATTTTAATCTGCCGAAAGCTTCGGGCGAAACGGGAATCGCGGTGTGGGGCGGCTACGACGGCGCGCTGCAAGCGGCGGCGCGGCGCTGCGCGGAGGGCGTGGTGGCGGCGGTGCAAGCGCGCACGTTCTGGCCGCCGTCCGAGGACGTGCCGGCAGAGTGGGATGATTTTGCCGGACTGTTTTTTAACGGTGCCGAGGCGAGCGTGGACTGGAAGCCGGTTGAGCCGCAGCGAGACACGCCGGTCATGCCGGATGAGGAGGCTGTCGTATGAAATCACTTACGCACCAGATGATCCTCGCCTCGGCGGGTTCGGGGAAAACCTACGCGCTGACCAACCGCTTTGTGCAATTGCTGGCCGGTGGCGCGCCGCCCGAGCGCATCGTCGCGCTCACGTTTAC
>JBIIMH010000218.1:0-4323 GCA_044338095.1 Rariglobus sp.
GACCAATGTCGAAGCAAGTATGCTGAGCGTCGACACAACTATCATGCAAGGGTACGCATCCCTTGTCTCCGATGAATCAGTGAGAAGCTTTTTCATGAATCGCATCCTCCAAGAATACAATTGGGTCCGTGAAATCCTAGCTGATTTGATGGGCAACGACATCGAGGCGAGGCGCCCTAATTTACTCAATACGCTACAACGCAGGAGTAGCGCATTAACGATGCTTAATAATTACCAAATTCAGTTACTCCGCGAGTGGCGCGCTCAAACCGAGCCCGCTAAAGAAGCCAACCCCCTGCTGGATAAATTATTACTTACAGTGAATGCAATCGCCGGCGGCCTCAAAACCACTGGCTAAACGAGAATCCATTGTACCCCCCAAATGGCCTAAAACAGGATTAATACTCTTTAGCGGCCAAACCGAGTTTTAACGCTAAGTTCGCAAAGAACGCTAAGGAGTCGGGCCAAGGATCGGTCCTTTGCGGTCCTGGCGAACTTAGCGTTAAAATTCCGGCTCAGGATCCGACACTTTAAATGCCACTACCTGCTATTTAGCAGGCTGTTGTGCATCTTTTTTAGTTTTTTCACCCCAGGCGTAAGTCTGATGGGGAATGGGCTGGGTGGTGTTGGCCAAAATTCTTTTGAGCCCACCCGAAACCCGCTCGCTGACCTCTTTGCTGGCAGCGACAACACCCTCAGGAAGGCCTTCATTGAACCGGGTCTCCGGCGTGACGTCACTGTAGCTGCGCTTGAACGCGAGTGAATGCACCAATTGCGCCGACTTTCCCTGGCGCTCATCCTTGAGCACCACCTCGTTGAGGCGGATATCAAGCTTGCGAACCAAAAACTGGAACGGGGCCGGGGCGGGCGTACGGGTGGCGGCGAACGTTTTGCTTCCGGCGTTCGGCTTCAGACCTGAGTCCGAGACGAACTTGCGACTAATGAGGTCTAAATTAGTGATGCCGTTGGCATTGGTCACCACGGTGACCCGCGTCACGTCGATCGTGCTCATGTCGAGCACCGGAGAGCCGCCCAGCAGCGAAAAGAGGTCGGCCTTGGCACTAAACTGATGCACCTCCAGACAATCGACCTCTGCAAAACCGGCCGGATTCATGATCGCCAGCCCTCGCATGCGCACCTCGGAGGTGAACGGGTTGGCGTAGAAGTAATCAATTTTGGTGGGAAAGCCGGTGCGATCATGGATCACGCTGGTGAACAAACCCGGCAAAAGCACCATCCAACCGAGCGTCAACATCGCACCGGCACACAGCAAAAAGACGACGATCTGAGTTAATGCCCCCCCTCCTTTATGAGAACGAGAATGTTTAAGGTGCATAACTTTTACTGACGACTTTGTGTCAGCAAAAGTTTCCCGTTACCAGCACGAGCGCGTCAGTTTCTGCGATAAACTCATTTTTAACAGAGTAAGGGAGGATAACGTTATCGCCGCGCACCAGCACTTCACCCGTCGGCGCCACCAGTCGCCCCTCAACCACGCTAAGGATGCGCGGCTGTTCGCCGGCGGCGAAAACCACCGGCTCACCCGCAGCCAGCGGAAGGCGTTGAATATTAAACTCACGCGCAGCGGCGATCGTGGCCGCCTTGCGCTCAGCGCGCACCGGAACCGGCTCAAAGTCGTCCCACTTGATCGATTTGAGCGACTGCTCTACGTGCATCGCGCGTGGTTTGCCATCCAACCCAACCCGGCCCCAGTCGTACACGCGGTAGGTCGTGTCGGAGTTTTGCTGGATTTCGAGGATGAGGTTGCCGCCGTCGATGGCGTGGATCTGGCCGCTGTGCACGAGGATCGAATCACCCACTGCGACCGGGAAACGGTGAACGCAGGAGTCCAAGGTGAGATCGGCGAGGGATTTTTCAAACTGCGGGCGAGTCACGCCTTTTTTCAAACCGACGATCAGGTGCGAACCGGGGGCGCAGGCGGCGATGTACCAATTCTCCGTCTTGGGCTCGCCCTTGAGCTCGGGGGCAACCGCAGCGGGCGGATGCACCTGCAAGCTGAGGCGCTCTTTGCAATCGAGCCATTTTACCAAAATCGGGAAGGGGCGCTCGGCGGGCCAGTTCGGCCCCATGATCGCGGCGGGCTGGTTGGCGATGACCGTGCGCAGGGACTGGCCATCGAATTCGCCGCCGCTGATCACCGACTGCGCCTCGGGGCGGTCGACGATTTCCCAGCTTTCACCGATGGGGCGCTCGGGCGGCAAAGTGCGGTTAAGCGCGCTGGCGAGCGCACGGCCACCCCAAACGCGATCCTGGTATAACGGCTGCAAACGGAGAAATGTGGACATGATGAATTAGAGTTAAACGTGAAAATCAACAGGGGGATATTGCATTTGAGTGAGCGGACCGCTGGCATGGAGCGAGTCACTTTACAATCGGTCGCAAAACACATGTCCAAGCCAGTCAGTTCAACCTTAAAAGCCACCCCGTCGTTTGAACCCCCGCGCAACAGGCCCCGCTGGGTCGTGGCCAGCGCCTGCTTCCTTGTAGGGCTTTTGCTGTTGGTGGCCTTCATTGATTTCGCCCCTGAGCAAAGCCGCCAAACCGGCACCAATTTCCGCCTGGCCGCCCCCAACTTGGTGGGCAGTTTGGGCGCCGAGTTCACCTGGTGGGCGCTGCACACCATCGGCCTGAGCATCTGGCTGCTCCCCCCGTTTTTATTTTGGATGGCCTATCTGGCCGTGCGCAGCGCCAAGCAGTTCTCCGCTCCCCGCGTCATGGCCATGCTGACGTGCATCGTGACCGGCTCGGCCTTGGTGGCCATGATCGAGAGCTTTAACAAAAACCAGTATTTCACCGAGGGCCTCGGCGGGCTTTTGGGCAACTGGGTTTACCACGGGCTTTTTAAGGACACCCTTGGGGTTTTCGGTGCCGTGGTACTACTGGGCATCACCTACATCCTCGCCATCGTTTTCATCATCGCCACCGACATCGGCCAGGAATTCGACAAGCTCCTTCGCGCCTTCCACTCTTGGCGCGAGGCTCGCGCCGTCGAAAAGAGGGAAACCGCCGAGATGTACGCCCAGCTCAAAGCAGCCGAGGCGAAACGCAAAGCCGAGGCCAAGGCCGCTCTCGCCGCACCTGTGGTCGCCGCCCCCGCCACCGCCGACAAAAAACTAGGCCTCCCCCGCACCGGCAACACCGCCCCGGCGTTCACGATCAGCCCGGCCGAACCCGCTCTGGCCAACGCCGCCGAGCCCGCGCCCGATGCCTCCGCGAGCCTGCCCAAGATCAATCGCGGCCCGTCCAAGCCCGAGCCCACCTTGGAAAAAATCCCCGCCGGCCTCGGCCCCATCGCGATTGTCAAAGCCGAGGAAACCAAGAAGGCCAAGTCGCCAGCCGTCCCCTTGGTCGAGGAAAACTACCAGTTTCCCCCGCTCACCTTGCTCAAGGAACAGGCCTCCGCCTCATCCGAGGGCTCCGACGACGAATACGCCCGCAACATGGCCGATCTCGTGCGCATCCTCGGCGAGTTCAACGTCACTGTTTCCCCCGGCGAGATCCACGTCGGCCCGGTCATCACCTGCTACGAGCTGGTCCCCGCCCCCGGCGTGCGCGTCGAAAAAATCGCCAGCCTCGACAAGAACATCGCCCTCGGCATGCGCGCCCAATCGGTGCGCATCCTCGCCCCCATTCCCGGCAAAGCCGCCGTCGGCGTCGAAATCCCCAACCGCATCCCCACCCCCGTGGGCATGCGCGAGATCCTCGAATCCGAGGATTGGTCGGCAGCCAAAGCCGAGATCCCCATCGCCCTCGGCAAAGACGTATCCGGAAAACCCCTCATTTCCGATCTGGCCAAGATGCCGCACTTGCTCATTGCCGGCGCCACCGGCTCGGGCAAATCGGTGTGTATTAACTCGATCATCGCCTCGATCGTCTACCGCAAGAGCCCGAAGGACCTGCGCCTGATCATGGTGGATCCGAAGGTGGTTGAACTCAAAGTGTTCAACACCCTCCCGCACATGCTCATCCCGGTGGTCACCGAGGCCAAGAAGGTCCCCGCCGCCCTCAAGTGGCTGCTCGGCGAAATGGAGCAACGCTACCAGCAATTCGCCAAGGTCGGGGTGCGCAACATCGCCGGCTTCAACAGCCGCAAAAAAGCCGCCCCCACCGGCCTCAACCCCAACGACCTCCAGCCTTCGCTTGAAGGCATCGACCCGCTTGCCGACGACGATGGCCTAGAGATCCCCGATCGCCTGCCCTACATCGTCGCCATCATCGACGAGCTCGCCGACCTAATGATGGTCGCCCCCGCCGAGATCGAGACCTCGATCGCGCGCCTCGCCCAGCTCGCCCGCGCCGCCG
>JBIIMH010000219.1:0-4319 GCA_044338095.1 Rariglobus sp.
CCAATGGAGCCTTGCTCATTCCTGAAAACGCCGACGACGAGCCCGCTCTTCCGGTCGACACGCTCAAGGAAACCCTCGATGTGATCCGTGAGAGCCTTCAGCACGGCCGCGGCGCGCTGCTCGTTGGCGGCGAATTGCAAGAGCTCAGCCACCAGGTCGATATTTTCGGCCTGCACGCCTCCCACCTCGATCTGCGCCAGCACTCCGGCCACCACGAGGCGGCGGTTGCCGAACTGCTCGAGCGTGCCGATTACGCGAAATTGCCCGAGGCGACGAAACGCGAACTGCTCGCTGACGCCATCGACAACGCCCGCCACATCGGCGCGACCACCCTAAGCAAGCTCTCCGCTCCCACGCGCAACGTGGTCGATCCGCTCCGCGTCGCCGCGCTGGCCTCCGCCAAGTTCGGCCCTGCCTGCTTAGGTATCTATATAATCAGTATGACGGACGCCGTCTCCGACATATTGGAGGTGGTTTACCTGATGAAGCTCACGGGGGCCAACCTGCCCATCGCCCCGTTGTTTGAAACCCTCGACGACCTCAATCTGGCACCCGAGGTGCTGGGCACCCTGTTTACGCACCCCGCCTACGCGCCGGTGCTGGAGGCCGGTGGTGACCACCAGCACGTCATGCTCGGCTACTCCGATTCGAATAAGGACTGCGGCTATCTCACCGCCAATTGGGCTCTCTACAAGGCGCAGGAAACCATCACTGCGGTGTGCCGCGAGCACGCGGTGCGCGTGACCCTTTTCCACGGCCGCGGTGGCAGTATCGCCCGCGGCGGTGGCCCGGCCGCCAAGGCGATTCTCGCCCAGCCCATCGGCCTGCGCGATGGCGGCATCCGCGTCACCGAGCAGGGCGAGGTCCTCTCGACGCGTTACCACGATGCCGATCTGGCGCACCGCATCCTTGAGCAGATGGCCTATGGCGTACTTCTCGGCTCCCATGCCGCCCAAGCCCCCTTCGTGCCTCCGGCGGAATGGTCCGACGCAATGGAAACGATGAGCGCCGCTGGCTTTGCCGCCTACGAGAAGCTCGTGCACAAAGACCCCGAGTTCCTCCTGTTCTGGAAACAGGCGACTCCGATCGACGAGATCAGTAACCTCAAGTTTGGCTCCCGCCCCACCTTCCGTCGCAACACAACCAGCGTCGACGACCTGCGCGCCATCCCTTGGGTGTTTTCGTGGATGCAGAGCCGGTTCAATTTCCCCGGCTGGTACGGGCTTGGTTCGGCCCTCGACTCCGTGCTCCAGCGCGGCCCCAAGGGTAAAAAACTGCTCCGCACCCTGCACGCCGAATGGCCGTTTTTCCAGACGCTCATCGACAACGCCCAGCTCACCATGCGCAAGGCCGACATGGGTATTGCCGAGCTTTACGCCGGTTTGGTGGACGACGAGGCCATCCGCGCCCGCATCTTCGGTATCCTCATGGATGAGTTTAACCGCACCGAACGCGCGATTCTGGAAATCACCGGCCAAAAGAAACTCCTCTCCAGCGAGCCTGTGCTGCTCAAGTCGGTCGAGCTGCGCAACCCCTACATCGATCCGCTCAACTATTTGCAGGTCGAGATGATGCGCCGACTGCGCGGCGGCAAGCTGAGCAAGGCCGAGGACGAGTCCACGCGCGCCGTCGTCGAGCTAACAATTAACGGAATTTCCGGCGGATTGAAGAACACCGGTTGATTTTATCGGTCTAAGGACCACGCAGCCCTAGTTCGGCAGATATAAAACGCCGAACTGGACTGGCTTAATAGAATCAGACACACATCCACCAAACCCTGACCCCAAAGTGATCCTAACTTCCGTCGAACTCGCCTCCTTCATCGAAGCCCGCTGCGCTTGCCCCCATGACTTTCTGGGTATGCGCCCCGCTAAAAAAGGACGCGTCCAGGGGCTTTTGGTCCGGGCGTTCATTCGCGAAGCCAGGGCGTGCGAGGTCGTCGACCTGGCCGACAAAAACGCGCCGGCCGTCGAGATGGAGTTACTCGCGCAGGAGGGTTTTTTCGAGGTATTCATCCCTTCGCGTCAGGATGTTTTCCGTTACCAGCTGCGTGCGACCCTGCACTGCGGTGAGATCCGCCAATTTTTCGACCCGTATTCCTTCCTGCCTACGCTCGGCGAGCAGGATCTCTACCTGTTCAATGAGGGCAACGAGCACCGCATCTACGAAAAACTCGGCTCGCATCTGCGCGTGATCGACGGTGTGCCCGGCGTATCGTTCGCGGTCTGGGCACCCAGCGCGGCCCGCGTTTCCGTGGTGGGTAATTTTAACCACTGGGACGGTCGCTACCACCCGATGCGTCCGCTCGGTGCCTCCGGTGTTTGGGAGTTGTTCATCCCCGGTCTCGGCGAGGGCGAGCTCTACAAATACGAGATTCTCGACCAGGCGGAGCTGATTCGCATTAAGACCGATCCCTACGGCACCTACTTCGAGGCACCTCCCGGCAACGCCTCCATTGTGTGCAATCCCCGCACTCACCACTGGGGCGACTCCGCCTGGATGCAGGCGCGTGCTGCGAATGCGAAACGCGTTGATCGCCCCGTTTCGGTTTACGAGGTCCACATGGGGTCGTGGAAGCGCAAGGTCGAGGACGGCAACCGCCCCTTCTCGTACCGTGAACTCGCCCCGATGCTCGCCGACTATGTGGTCGAGATGGGCTTCACCCACATCGAGGTGATGCCGCTGGCCGAGCATCCTTTCGACGGCTCGTGGGGTTACCAAGTCACCGGCTTCTTCGCCCCCACGCACCGCTTTGGCACCCCTGACGATTTCTCGTTCTTCGTCGACCATCTGCATCAACGCGGCATCGGCGTCATCCTCGACTGGGTTCCCGCCCACTTCCCGCGCGACAGTTTTGCCCTTGCCGAGTTCGATGGCACCCATCTCTACGAGCACGCCGACCCGCGCCAGGGAGCGCACATGGACTGGGGCACCCTTATTTTCAATTTTGGGCGGAACGAGGTGCGCTGCTTCCTCATCGCCAACGCCCTCGCCTGGCTCGATCGCTACCACCTCGACGGCCTGCGCGTGGACGCGGTCGCCTCCATGCTTTACCTCGATTACTCCCGCAAAGAGGGCGAGTGGATCCCCAACCAGTACGGCGGTCGCGAAAATATCGAGGCGATTAACTTCCTGCGTCAGACCAACGAGCTGGTGCACAGTTATTATCCCGGTGTCCTGATGATCGCCGAGGAGTCGACCGCGTTCGCGGGTATTTCCAAGCCGGTCGACCAGGGCGGCATCGGCTTCGACTACAAGTGGAACATGGGCTGGATGCACGACACGCTGAAGTACTTCCAAAAGGAGCCCGTGCATCGTAAGTGGCACCACAACGATCTTACCTTCGGTGCTCTCTACCAGTATTCCGAGAACTTCATGACCGTGTTTTCCCACGACGAAGTCGTGCACGGCAAAGGCTCGATGCTCGGCAAGATGGGGGCTTGGGATATCTCGGAAAAAGCTGCCACCTTGCGCGCGCTCTACGGCCACATGTGGGCTTGGCCGGGCAAGAAACTGCTCTTCATGGGCTGCGAATTCGGCCAATCCAGCGAGTGGGCCTATGCCGGCAGCCTCGACTGGAACCTCCTTCAATATAAAGACCACGAGGGCGTTCGCCTGCTCGTTCGCGACCTCAACCGCCTCTACACCAGCGAGCCGGTGCTCGGTGAGCACGATCTGGATTGGCGCGGCTTCCGTTGGATCAACGCCCACGACGGCGGTGCCAGCGTGGTCACCTACCTGCGCACCGATGAAACCGAGCGCACGTTCTTCGCCGTGGTCGGGCATTTTACCCCGGTGATGCGCGCCGATTTCCGTGTAGGCGTGCCGCGCAAGGGCTGGTGGAAGGAAGTTTTGAATACGAACAGCGATTACTACGGCGGCAGCGGCGTGGGCAACGAAGGCGGCCGCTTGGCCGACGACATCCCCTGCGACGGTTTCCCGCACAGCTTGCTGCTCAAGGTCCCGCCTCTGAGCACGCTGATGTTCAAGTGGACCGCCGAGGGCTGAGTGGCGCGTCCAAATCATTAACCGCCCGAAAAAGTAGCGCAGACTTCCAGTCTGCTCCGAGGCCGATGTGTGCTGGTCCGGAGGCAGACAGGGAAGTCTGCGCTACTTTTCCTACCGTTCGGTCTCAGCAAACTAACCGCTGCAGGGCGAAGTTTGCAGCAGTTCGCGAACGCACGCTGCGAGTTGCGCGGGACTGAACGGCTTGCGGAAAAAGGCCTGTACGCCCAGTGCCCGGCCTTTCGCTTCAATGAGGGATTCGCCCGCCCCTGTCAGCAGGATGACGGGCAGGTTTTTGCTGTCACCGCTGGTCC
>JBIIMH010000220.1:0-4310 GCA_044338095.1 Rariglobus sp.
AAATACCAGCTCTACCTGCCCGACCGCGAAGAACTCCGCCGCGAACTCGAACTCACCCTGGCCGAAATCGCCCCCCGCTCGGGCGACTCAGCCGCCACCCCCGCCCCATGAGCGCGCCCAAAAAAGCCCACCTGCGCAACAGCACCGCCGAGTTTTTGGTCTTCACCGCCCAGGCCGGGGAAACGGGTATCGAGGTCCGCGTCGAAGAGCAGACCGTCTGGCTCACCCAGAAACTCCTCGCCACCCTGTTCGACGTAACGGTGCCCACCGTCAACGAGCACCTGAAAAACCTCTTCGCCAGCGCTGAACTGACCGAGGCGGCAGTTATTCGGAAATTCCGAACCACTGCCACCGACGGCAAAAGTTACCTCACCGCCTTCTACAATCTCGACGCCATCATCGCCGTCGGCTTCCGGGTTAATTCCCCCCGCGCCACCCAGTTCCGCCAGTGGGCCATCGGCGTGTTGCGCGACTTCGCCCTGCGCGGCTACGGAACAAACACCAACGAACTCCTGACTGCTTTCATCCCGCCCACTTGTCGCTCTCATGATCTACGCCCCAACGGGGCCAACTACTCCAGCCCAGGGCAACGCCCTGGGTGGGCTCATCCCGCGCAACAAGCCCTGAAAGGGCGGCCTAAGTTATGCCACAATCGCTTGCCCGCCTTCACATTCACTTGGTTTTCAGCACCAAGGGCCGCGAACCGATGCTCACCGATGCCATTCGCGATCCGTTGCACGCTTACATGGCCACGGTCCTGCAAAACCTCGGCTGCGCCCCAGTCCTTATTAATTCCGTGCCTGACCACGTTCATCTCCTGTTCGATCTTTCCCGTACGGTGGCGGTTAGTCAGGTCGTCGAGGATGTTAAAAAATCGTCCTCCAAGTGGCTCAAAACCCAGGGCGCGCCATTTGGTGGCTTCGCCTGGCAGGCGGGCTACGGAGCCTTTGCCGTTTCCGTCTCCAACGTCGAAACCGTTCGCGTCTACATCGCCAACCAACGTGAACACCACCGCCAGAAATCGTTTCAAGAGGAGTATCGCCAATTTCTTCAACGCCACCAAATCCCGAGCGACGAACGTTATCTGTGGGATTGACCGGCAGTGGACCCACTTGGGAATGAGGCGAGCCAACCACCCGGCCACCCGGACTTGGGCCGCCCCTTCAGGGCTGGGGTTATGTTCGTTCGTGAGACCCAGGGCGTTGCCCTGGGCTGGCGTGGGTTGCCCCGTTGGGGCGCCGGAGGCCGCACCCCGCAGCCGATCAATCCCAACAGTGCGCGCTGTAGTAGTACCAACGGAGTGCGCCGTATCGACCGTATCGACCGTATCAACCTACGCCGTAACAACCTCAATGGCACGCGCTGTATCAGCACCCACGGTGCACGTTGTCTTAGCACCCACGGTGCACGTTGTCTTAGCACCAACGGCACACGTCGTATTAGCACCAACGGTGCAAGTTGTCTTAGCACCAACGGTGCACGCTGTCTTAGCACCAACGGTGCGGCCTATGTCAGCCCAGGGCAACGCCCTGGGTCTACCAACGCCCCCACGCCAAGCCCTGAAGGGGCGGCCCAAGATTGGCGCATCGGCGGCCGTCCGTCCCACCGCCGAGATCGCCAAAGCCTTTGCCGAATCGGAGTTTGAGAAATACCGGGTCGTCCAGGACCGCCTGTTCGAGTCCGATTTCGACCGCATGCTCAAACAACTGCCCAGCGGCGGAGGCCAGCCATGAAAAAGAAACCCACCTCCCGCCGCACCGCCCCCGCCCTCGGCCAGGCCAAGGCCGCCGTGGCCCGCGTGGATGAACAGGCGCTCATCACTGATCTGCGTGGCCTCATCCACGCCGCCCGCCAGCGCATCGCCGTGGTGGCCAATTCCACCACCACCTTGCTCTACTGGCATTTGGGCCGCCGCCTGCTCACCGACAACCTCCAGGAGGGTCGCGCCGCGTATGGGAAAAAGATTCTTGCGACGGTGTCACAAGAATTGACGGCGGAGTTTGGCCGAGGGTTCACCTACACCGAAGTCACTCGCATGATCCGCTTTGCCCAGGACTTCCAAGATCAGCAGATTGTTGCGTCGCTGGCGCAACAATTGAGCTGGGGCCATTTCCGGGAACTGCTCCCGCTTAAAGACCCGCTCGCCCGCGATTTCTACGCCGAGCTCTGCCGGATCGAGCACTGGGATGTGCGCACGCTGCGCAAAAAGATCGGCGGCATGCTGTTCCAGCGCACGGCCCTGTCAAAAAAGCCCAAGAAAACCATCGCCGCCGAGATCGACCAGATGCGCACCGGGCAGCTCTCTCCCGATGTCGTCTTCCGTGATCCCTACTTCCTCGATCTGCTCGGCCTGACCGGAGCCTACAGTGAGGCCGATCTGGAAAACGCCATCCTGCGCGAGATCGAAGGCGTCCTGCTGGAACTTGGCACCGGCTTCACCTTCGTCGCCCGGCAGAAGCGCATGAGCGTGGGGCGCGACGACTTTCATCTCGATCTGCTGTTCTTCCACCGGCACTTGCGGCGGCTCATCGCCGTGGAGCTGAAGCTGGAGCACTTCCAGCCCGCCCATGTCGGCCAGATGGAGTTTTACCTGCGCTGGCTGGATCAGCACGAGCGTGCCCCCGGTGAGGAAGCCCCCATCGGGCTTATCCTCTGCGCCTCGGCGGATGCCGAGCAGGTGGAGCTGCTCCAGCTCGACGCCAAATCCATCCGCGTGAGCGAATACCTCACCGAACTGCCCCCGATCAAGCTGCTCCAGGCCCGCCTACATCAAGCCATCGAACATGCCCGCGAGCTGGCCGAGCGCCAGGCGCTGCGGTCGGAAAAAACGGAGGGTTCTGCCCGATGAAACCCGGCTATAAACAAACCGAGGTCGGGGTGATCCCGGAGGAGTGGGACTCAATGAAGCTCGGCATGTTCATTTCACTCCAGCGTGGGCACGATCTCACATGGCGTGATCGCGGAGGTGGCGAAGTTCCTATAATGGGATCTGCGGGGCAAAACGGCTTCCATAATACGGCTATCGTAAAAGGCCCAGGAGTTGTACTAGGCCGAAGCGGTTCATCATTTGGGCAGGCTCATTATTGTGAGCCCGATTTTTGGCCCCACAACACGGCGCTCTATGTAACTGATTTTAAAGGTAACGATCCCCTTTTTGTTTTCTATTTTCTCACGGCCACTGACTTCTCCCGCCACAACTCTGGTGGTGCGCAGCAGTCATTAAATAGGAACTTCATCGCGCCGATACCCATAGGAGTGCCTCGTAAAACTGAACAACACGCAATAGCGGAGGCGTTGAGCGAGGTGGATGGACTGCTGGGGGCGCTGGAGCGGCTGATCGCCAAGAAGCGCGACCTCAAACAGGCCGCGATGCAGCAGCTCCTCACCGGCCAAACCCGCCTCCCCGGCTTCTCCGGCCCGTGGGTGGTTAAGCGGCTGGGGGATGTGGCCCTGATCCAAAAAGGGCAGCTTATCACTGGTAAGACTTTAATTCCCGGTGACATCCCAGTTATAGCTGGCGGTAAGCAGCCGGCCTATTTTCACGCCACAGCAAATCGAACGGGGCGCACTATTACAATCAGCGCTTCTGGAGCCAGTGCTGGATATCTAGCGATTTACAATCGCCCTATTTTCGCGTCGGACTGCTCCACTATAAGCGAGTCGGGAGGTTACTCTATAGATTTCATCTTTTATCAACTGCTCAACCAGCAAGCAAAGATTTATAAAGCGCAGACAGGCGGCGCTCAGCCTCACATCCACGCGAAAGATTTAAATCCTCTGTTGATTCCCGTGCCCCCGCTAGCCGAGCAAACGGCGATCGCGGCGGTGCTGAGCGAGCAGGACGGGGAGTTGGCGGTGCTGGAGCAGCGCCGGGAGAAGACCCGCGCCCTCAAGCAGGCCATGATGCAAGAACTCCTCACCGGCCGCACCCGGCTGGTATAGTTTCTATCTCCCATGAAACCGCTTCGCCTCTTTATCAGCAGTGTACAAAAGGAATTGGAACTGGAGCGCGCCGCCGTGGCCGGCTTGATCGCCACCGATCCATTCCTCCTTCAGCACGGTGTGCCGGTGCTCTTCGAAAAAGAGCCTCCACCATCCCGGCCCAGCAGCAAACCCTACCTTGCCGCACTCAAGGGCTGTCAGGCCTATGTGCTCATGATCGCCAATGAGTATGGAGCGCCGGATGGCGAGATGTCGGCGACGCACCACGAATATCGGCTCGCGCAGGAAATGAAGCTGCCCACGGTCGTTTTCATCAAAGGTGCCACGGATAGCGCACGCTCACCCGAGGCGAAGGCGCTGATCGCCGA
>JBIIMH010000221.1:0-4304 GCA_044338095.1 Rariglobus sp.
ACCTGATTTTACAATGCGAAGATCGCCAAGGTCGCAAAGTGTTTAGCGGCCGTTGAACATCAAATTCCTTGGATATTTCAGACCGACTCCTCAGCCCTTTGCGTTCTTCGCGGCCTTAGCGTTAAAAAAATCTCCGTGGCCGGCCCATCCCTTACCACCGACGCCTACGTGCTGCGCCCCTGGCCCCCGACCGACTCCTTCCGGGCTTTTTCCGTCTTCACTCCCGTTCACGGACTGCTGCGCGTCCTCCAGCGTATCCCCAAAAAAAACACGTCCGAGCACCTCGCGCTCGATCTCTTTGACGAGGTCGCGCTCCTGCTCGAAGGCAGCCCGTCGGGAGACGCCTGGTTCGTAAAAGAAGCCCGTTTGCACACCCGCCACGCCGGAATCGGCCACCGTTATGAGTCACTTGTGCACGCCTCAGCCTTTGCCACGCTAGTCACCCGCAACCCCGGCCCTGAAGACAGCCACCCTGCCGTCTACAATTTACTGCGCACCGTTTTCACCTCGTTCGCCGCGTCCGACCGCCCCGACATCGTTTACCTCAAAAGCCTGTATTGTTTCGCCCGCGACGAAGGGCACCCCTTGAAACAACACTGGTTTCCCGCACTCCCCGAAGCCGACCGCCCCCTGGCCATAGGATTGATCAACCAGCCCCTTGCCGGCCAAACCGCCGCCCCGGCCGACGTTGCCCGCCTGATTGCCGCCCTTGAGCATTACCTGCGCCTGCATACGGAGATTCACCTGGGGTGAGCACTGGCCGCAGCCACAGTCAACGCTGCGCCAACTTCACCCCTTGTTCCGGCAAAAGCCCATTCAACCGCTTACACATTTTCCGCCCTGGTATCTTTAGCCCGAGTTCCGCAGTTGGAGGGAAAGGCAAAAAAAATTCGAGGAGAGGCTGTTTTTTGCGGAAGGGGCTTACGAGGGGAACGCAAGTTTTAGGGCGATGTAGTGCCGAACACCCCGTTGAGGGAGTGCGGTAATGCTGCGATAATGCCGGCCATGTTCCTACGGCGTAAAACCAAGTCGGCGCGTGGAGTCGGTTACAGTTATTGGCATCTGTGCGAAACCGTGCGCATGGCCCGGGGCCCGCGTCAGCGGGTGGTCGCTTCCTTGGGTGCGCCATAGCAGGGGACTGGCCGTGTTTCGTCATTTCTATTGTTTAAGATATTATAAATCACAAAACACGGCCAGCCCCCCTCGGTATTACCTTCGGCGTCAGAAATTGACGATAACCCCCCTTAACTAAGTGCCATTCCGGCCAGGCCCTTTCGGCTTTACATTCACCGGTTCCTTGGCACTGGTCGGCCTTGGCATCGCCTCGTATTCACCCACTAGTTTAGGCGCCTTGGAAATGAAAATTATTAAAGTAGCTCTGTCGAGGGCTCAGGTGACCGCGGAATTGCGGTCCAGTCTTTGTAATGTTGGAAATACAGCCTTACGAGTACTCGATCAGGCTGGGTTTTATAATAATATGGAGGACGGAGATCGGACGGTGTTTACCATCGGATTGGGGCCAACAGGTTTTACAACCGCACGGGAGGTGATTGTAGGCAACGGTCCTTCAGATTCGGTAATTCAGTATTCGCTTTTTGGGCCATTCTGGGAGGGGCTCGACCGGTTTGCGATCAATGCGCATATTCGGGACGTTTTTAAGACTTTTAAAAGAGAATGACTCGGACAATTGCATTCCTTCTGCTCGCCTTCGCGTCGGTTTCCCAGTCTCAGGCTCTTGTATTCCGCGACCAATTGGTTCCCCGATGGCTGCCTGACGAACACCGATTTTGGTATCAAATTCAAACCGGCGCCGACACCCACGAATTCGTCCTCATCGACGCCCGGACCGGCGGCCGCAAAACGGCGGCCGACCTGCTGCCTCTCGGTGTGCCCGCACCCGAGCCGCTCACGTCATCTCGGACCAAACTCAAACCCCGCCCCACCCAACGCAACGGAGTCTCCTCCGGGATCCGCCTGGTCAATCAACTCGATTTTGAACTCAACCTCATCTGGAGCGACTACGCCGGCAAGCGCGTCCCCTTCGGCAAGATCCCGCCCAGGGGCGAGCGCTCGCAGCAAACCTACGACGGGCATGTCTGGCTGGTGACACGTCCCGACGGGACTGACTTCGCGGCGATCGAGGCCGGTCCGGTCATGTCCACCTGGATCCTCGACGGCGAAGGTCAAAAACCGGTGCCGAAGACGACGCCCCAACCCCGCCCCACCGAACGCAGCGGAGCCCCATCCGGGATCCGCCTGATCAATCAACTCGATTTTGAATTCGACCTCATCTGGAGCGACTACGCCGGCAAGCGCGCCCCCTACGGCAAGATCCCTCCCTTGGGCCAGTTCGTGCAGCACACCTACGACGGGCATGTCTGGCTGGTGACACATCCCGATGGGACTGACTTCGCGGTGATCGAGGCCGGTCCGGTCATGTCCACCTGGATCCTCGACGACGAAGGTCTCAAGCCGGCGCCGCCGACGACGCCTGTTCCGGAGACTTCCCCGGATGGGACCTGGACCACGCAGGTCGCCCACGACCACATCGTCCTGAGGCAGATGAGCGATGGATCGGAGCGGAGACTTCGCGCCGGGATCCCGGCTAATGCCACCTATCGGGACACGGTTTCGTGGTCGCCCGATTCGAAAGCCTTCCTCATCAGCGCCGCCGTCGAAGTGCCCGCGCGGATCGTGACGATCGTTGAATCCTCCCCCTCCGATCAAAAGCAGCCCAAGGTGATAAGCTTGGACTACCCCAAGCCCGGCGACCCCCTCCCCAAACCCCAACTCGTGCTCTTCCGGCCGGGCAGTGAAGCGGGGCAGGTGATCGACCCGACCCTTTTTCCCACGCCCTACAGCGACCACGTGATTCCCGTCACCTGGGCACCCGATGGCTCCGAGGCCTACTTCGACTACAATGAGCGGGGGCATCAGTGCTATCGCATCCTCGCGGTGAACGCCGCCTCCGGCGCGGTGCGCGTCGTCGTGGAGGAAACCGCGAAGACCTTCGTCGACTACGGGCAAAAGACCTGGCGGCACTGGCTGCACGAGCGCGGCGAGATCCTCTGGATGAGCGAACGCAGCGGCTGGGCTCATTTATATCTGCACGACATCGCCTCGGGAAAACTCAAGAACGCCGTAACTTCGGGGGCGTGGCCGGTGCGCCAAGTTCTCCGCGTCGATGCGAAGAAACGTCAGGTCTGGTTCCTCGCCAGCGGACTGCGCAAAGGCGAGGACCCGTATCACCTCCACCTCTGCCGGGTGAACCTGGACGGAAGCGGTTTTGTCCAACTCACCCAGGGCGATGGCAATCACCACATCGAGTTCTCGCCCAACGGCGAGTGGTTCATCGCCCGGTGGTCGCGCGCCGATCATCCGCCCGTGCACGAGTTGCGGCGCAGCGCCGACGGCTCGCTCGTCTGTGAGCTGGAGCGCGCAAACGCCTCCGCCCTGCTTGCAAGCGGATGGACGATGCCCGAGCGATTCGTCGCGAAGGGCCGCGATGGCAAGACCGACATCCATGGCGTCCTCATCAAGCCCTCGTTTTTCGACCCCGCCAAATCCTACCCCGTCGTCGAGGAGATCTATGTCGGGCCGCATGGTGCCAGCGCACCCAAGGACTTTAGCCGGCAGGAGCGCATCCTCGAAATCGCGGACGAGGGTTTCATTATCGTGTCGGTCGACGGCATGGGCACGGGGCACCGCGGAAAGGCATTCAACGACGTGATCTGGAAAAACCTGAAGGACGCCGGATTTCCCGACCGCATTGCCTGGATCCGTGCGGCCGCCAAGACCCGGCCCTGGATGGATCTGCACCGCGTCGGGATCTACGGCGGCAGCGCCGGCGGCCAGAACGCGATGCGCGCCGTCCTTGATCACCCTGATTTCTACAAGGTCGCGGTGGCCGATTGCGGCTGCCACGACAACCGCATGGACAAGATGTGGTGGAACGAGCAATGGATGGGCTGGCCGGTGGATGAGAGTTACGCGAGGAGTTCGAATGTTGACGACGCCCACAAACTGGGCGGCAAGCTTCTCCTCATCGTCGGGGAGATCGATGATAACGTCGATCCCGCCAGCACCACCCAAGTCGTCGCCGCCTTGCAGCGGGCGGGCAAGGAGTTCGAGTACTTGCCCATCATGGGAGTCGGACACGGCGCGGCCGAGACGCCGTATGGATCGAAGGCGCGGCTGGAGTTCTTAAAGAAACATCTCAAGCCCTAAGGTAAGCGTCTGGCCGGAGACCCACTACCGCTGGAGGGCTAGGTGAGGTAAAGTGGCTGGATGAAAATGATCACAGC
>JBIIMH010000002.1:0-14985 GCA_044338095.1 Rariglobus sp.
CATTCTTCTTGAGCCTATCATGGGCGTAGAAGTCACGACCCCTGAAGAGTACCAAGGCGATTTGATCGGCGACATCAATCGTCGTCGTGGTCGTATCAATGGCATGGAGTCCAAGAACGCCGCCTGTATCATCAACTCGAACGTTCCGCTCGAGATGTTGTTCGGCTACGTGACCGACATCCGTTCACTTTCTAAGGGCCGCGCCAGCGCCTCCATCACCCCCTCCCATTTCGAGCAGGTTCCTAACTCGCTCCTCACCAAGATCGTCGAGTCTTCCACCAAGGCTCCCGCTCGCACCTAACCCTTCGTTCTTTTTTCCGCCATGAAAGGCCAACGCATTCGCATCAAACTTCGGGGCTACGACTATCGCGTAATCGACCAGTCCGCTTCCGAAATCGTAGAAACAGCTAAGCGCTCCGGCGCTCGTGTCTCCGGGCCCATCCCGTTGCCCACGCGCATCGAAAAGCTGACGGTTAACCGTTCGCCGCACGTCGACAAAAAGTCGATGGAGCAGTTCGAAACGCGGACCCACAAGCGTCTTATCGACATCATTGAGCCCACCGCCCAAACGGTCGACGAGCTCAAGAAATTAAATCTTCCTTCCGGCGTTGACATCACCATCACGGTGTGAGTTATCGACCGACCCAGAACACGTAATTTACATTTTAGCAGCGTCCCATGTGCACCCCGTGCACCGCTGGGCTTCTCTAATGTAGGCCGTTAAACGGAAAACTTTCCACCTACCACTTAGCCATGTCAATCAGCACCCTACTCGGTAAAAAAATCGGGATGACGCAGGTCTACGACGCACAAAACGTCCTGGTCCCCGTCACCGTGGTCGAAGCCGGCCCATGCCCGGTCGTCCAAATCAAGACGATTCAGGTCGACGGTTACAACGCCGTCCAGATCGGTTTCTCCAAGCAGAAATCCAAGAACGCCTCCAAGGCCGAAAAGAACCACGCCTCCAAGGCGGGTCTTGAAGACGCCCCGCGGGTTCTTAGCGAAGTTCGCCTCGATGCGCCTTCGACCAACAAAGTCGGTGATGTGATCACCGTCTCCACTTTCACTGAAGGCCAGCTTGTTGACGTCACGGGCGTCACCAAGGGCAAAGGCTTCCAGGGCGTTGTGAAACGTTTCCGTGTTGGTGGCGGTCCCGCCACGCACGGTTCCATGTTCCACCGCCGTATCGGTTCGATCGGTATGCGCCAGACCCCTGGCCGCGTTTGGAAGAACCAAGCGATGCCTGGCCACATGGGCCAGCTCCAGCGCACCCTTCAGAACCTCTTGATCGTTAAAGTTCTTCCCGAGAAGAACCTCATCTTGGTCAAAGGTGCCATCCCTGGCGCCAATGGTGACGACGTCATCGTTCGCACCGCCATCAAGGGTCAGCCCAAGAAAGCCTAACCCTTAAGGAGAATAACTGCACATGAAACTCAAAGTTTTCAGCTCAGACGGTAAGACCTCCCGCGAACAAGATTTCGCCGGTATCCCCGTATTCGAAGGCGACAAAGGCCTCCAAGCCGTCAAGGAAGTGATCGTCGCGATCAATGCCAACAACCGTCTCGGCACCCACTCCACGAAAACCCGTGGCGAAGTGTCCGGCGGCGGCAAGAAGCCCTGGCGCCAAAAGGGCACCGGTCGCGCTCGCGCCGGTTCCACCCGCTCCCCGATCTGGGTCGGCGGTGGCGTTGTCTTCGGGCCCAAGCCCCGCGACTACTCCAAGAAGATCAACTCCAAGGTCAAGGCCCTCGCTTTCAGCCGCGCGCTGTTCGATCGTCTTTCCGCTGGTGAAGTTGACGTCATCGAGCGTTGGGAAGTTGCCCCCGTTAAGACTCAGGTCTTGGACGCGGTCATCGCCCGTATCGCTCCCGTTGGCAAGATCCTCATCGTGGACTCCGAGTTCACCGCCGACACGGCCCGCGCCGCCTGCAACCTTCAGCGTATCTCGCTCCAGGAAGCCTGCACGCTCAACACGCTCGATCTCGCGCAATACAAGAAGATCATCGTCAGCACCACCGCTCTGGAGGCTATCATCGCCCGCGTCAACGGAGGTAAGAACTAATGATCCCTAACGTCCTGAAACTCGTCCGTCTCACCGAGAAGTCCAACAAGCTCTCTTCCGAGCTTGGCCAGTACACCTTCGAAGTAGCGATCACCAGCAACAAGCACCAGATCGCCGTAGCCGTTGAAAAAGCCTTCAAGGTCACGGTTACCCGCGTCAACACCGCCGTCATCCGCGGTAAAAACAAAAAGAGCCGTCAAGGCCGCCCGAGCATGACTTCTAACTACAAGAAGGCCGTCGTGACTCTGAAGGCCGGCGACAAGATCGAGCTCGTCTAATCTGGAGAACACACACCATGCCTCTCACTCCTGTCCGTCGTCCCCTCACGCCTTCCCAGCGCTTCACGCAGCTGAACAAGCCTGAGGGTCTTTCCAAGAAACGCCCTGAGTCCAAGCTCACCGAGCCCAAGCCCAAGAGCGGTGGTCGTAACGTCTATGGTCGCATCACTTGCCGTCGTCGCGGCGGTGGCCATAAGAAGCTTTACCGCATCATCGATTTCATGCGCGACATTCTCGACATGCCCGCCCGCGTGCAGGCCATCGAGTATGATCCGAATCGAACCGCGCACATCGCTCTCATCGCTTATTCGAGCGGCGAAAAGCGTTACATCCTTGCCCCCAAGGGCCTCAAGGCTGGCGACACCATCGTCACCTCGAACAAGGCTGCGTTGAATGATTTCAACGTCGGTAACAATTTCCCGCTTTCGATCATCCCTCCGTCCACCAAGCTGCACAACGTCGAGCTCGTTCCCGGTCGCGGGGCGCAACTCGGCCGTACCGCTGGTACCTCCATCGAGTTGGTCAACGTCGAGAACGGTTTTGCCCAAATCAAGCTTCCCTCTGGCGAAGTTCGTTTGGTCAACGCCAACTGCCGCGCCACCATTGGTGAGGTCGGTAACGCCGACCAGATCAACGCTTCGCTCGGCAAAGCCGGTCGTAATCGTTGGCTTGGCAAACGCCCCCGACAGCGCGGTGTGGCGATGAACCCGGTCGATCACCCCAACGGTGGTGGTCAGGGTAAATCCAAGGGTGGTGGCGGTCGCCAACACCTCGTTTCTCCCTGGGGTCAGCTCGCCAAGGGTTTCCCGACGCGCAAACGCTCCAAGCCTTCCAGTTCCCAGATCCTTGTTCGCCATAACGGTCGCAAGCCCCGCGGAAAGAAGTAATTTCTACACCTTACCACTATGGCACGCTCCATCAAAAAAGGTTTCTTTGTCGATTACCACCTGCTCGAGAAAATCGAGAAGGCCATCAAGGCCGGTGGTTCCAAGAAACCCATCCAAACCTGGTCCCGCCGCTCGACGATTACGCCCGATTTCATCGGCCACACGTTCAGCGTTCATAACGGCAAAGCCTTCATCTCGGTTCACGTCACCGAGAACATGGTCGGTCACAAGCTCGGCGAATTCGCGCTCACCCGCGTGTTCAAGGGCCACGGTGGTATGACCCGCAAGGAAATCTAATACGCTTAACCGCCCTCGTGATCCAGCGGATCGCCATCGTTTTGGCTGCTTTGTTTTTCACTTCGGTGAACTGCAAAGCAATACAACTCCAGGCATTCAGCTCGATCTCGGGGGCTTTGGTAGTGGCCGTAGAGCCGACCCGCGTCGCGGATGTGGTTCTACTCGGCGCCGGCTTCGAGGCCGGCCTTCGTCAAGGGATGGTTTTCAGCATCACGCGTTCAGGGGTGAAAATAGCCGAGGTCGTACTCGTCGAACTTCGCCCCCGCGCCAGTGCCGCTATCATTATCAACTTGCTCCCGGGTCAAACGATCCGGTCCGGAGACACTGCCAACGTAAAAACTCTCAAGGTATAAATATTAACAACAAAAAGGGCAGGGGACTTTGGTCCTGCTGTCGCCCCTAAAGGGAATCTTAATCAAATGGAAGTCCAAGCCCTCACTCGCTACGCGCGCATGTCCCCTAAAAAGGTGCGCGAAGTCGTTCGTACCATCCAAGGTCGCAAAGCCAACGATGCCGTCGATCTCCTTACGCTCATCCCGCGTAAGTCCGCCCGCCTCATCGTGAAGACGCTCAAGAGCGCCATCGCCAACGCCGAAAACAACAACAATCTCTCCTCCGACAATCTGTTCGTGAAGAGCGCGTTGGTTGAAAACGGACCTGTCTTGAAGCGCTTCAAGGCCGGTGCCCGCGGTACCGCGATGCCCCGCCGTAAGAAGATGTCCCACATCCTGATCGTCCTTTCCGACGGTAACTCCAACTAATTTACCACCATGGGCCAAAAGACCAATCCAATCGGCTTCCGCCTCGCCGTCCGCCGCAACTGGCAATCCCGCTGGTATGCTTCGAAGAAGGACTTCGCTAAGCTCCTCCTCGAAGATCAAATCATCCGTGAGAAACTCATGGAGAAGCTCAAGCAGGCTTCTGTTCCCCGTATCTTCATCGAGCGCGCTTCCAACCGCGTTCGCGTCAAGATCTACACCGCCCGTCCGGGTCTGGTGATCGGCCGCAAGGGCGCCGAGATCGAGAACATCAAGGCCGAGCTCGCAAAGCTCACCGGCAAGGACGTCCTCCTTGATATCCAGGAGGTCAAGAAGCCCGAGATTGAAGCTCAGCTTGTTGCTGAAAACGTATGTTTGCAGCTCGAGCGCCGCATCGCTTTCCGCCGCGCCATGAAAAAGGCCGTCGAGTTGGCTATGGCGCTCGGTGCCGAGGGCATTCGTATTCAATCTTCCGGTCGTCTCGGTGGTGCCGACATCGCTCGTCGCGAATGGCAGCGCAAGGGTCGTGTTCCTCTCCACACGCTCCGCGAAAACATCGACTACGGCTTTGCTGAAGCGAAGACCGTCTACGGCAAGATCGGCGTCAAATGCTGGATCTGCAAAAAGGAAGCTGACACGACGCTCTAAACCCGTCGCACGTCCTAACCATTTAACTAAAGAGAAACCATCATGGCTCTCGCTCCAGCACGCACCAAATATCGTAAGTCACAAAAGGGTTCCCGTAAGGGTAACGCCAAGCGTGGTAACACGATTTCCTTCGGCGAATTCGGTCTCCAATCCCTCAGCCGTGGTCCTATGACCGGCCAACAGATTGAGGCCGCCCGAGTCACCATTTCGCGCCATCTCAAGCGCAAGGGTAAACTCTGGATTCGCGTTTTCCCCCACAAGCCAGTCACTAAGAAACCTGCCGAAACGCGCATGGGCTCTGGTAAAGGTCCGGTCGAATATTATGTCGCCCAGATCAAGCCAGGTGCAGTCCTGTTCGAACTCGGTGGTGTCACCGTGACCGTCGCAAAAGAGGCTTTCCGCCTTGCCGACGCCAAACTGCCCTTCCGTTGCCGCTTCATTGTGCGCGAAGGCACCGCCGCCTAACCAAACTCCGGCTAACCGCTGGAAAAAATCGCCATGAGCAAGAAGATCAATCCCATTAACGAGCTAGCCTCCGCTGAGCTCGACGCCAAGCTGACCGAAAACCGCGAAAAGCTTCTTCACCTCCGCCTGCGCAAGCAGACCGGCCAGGTCGAGAAGACCCACGAGCTGCGTATCCTGCGTAAGGATATCGCCCGTCTCGAGACTGCGCGCACCGCCAAGAATAAGAAGGCCGCCGCCTAATCGTATATCCACATGTCCACCACGACCCGCAATTCTCGCAAGGACCTCACCGGTTTCGTCACCAGCCGCTCTGGCGACAAGTCCATCAAGGTTACCGTTCCCTACAAGATCCCGCATCCGCGTTACCAGAAGACCATCAATCGTAAAACCGTTGTGCACGTGCACGACGAGAAGAACGAGACCAAGGTCGGTGACAAGGTCGAGATCATGGAGACTCGTCCGCTGAGCCGCCTCAAGCGCTGGCGCATCGTCAAAATCATTCAAGCTGCCGTTGCCGCCGATGGCGCTGCGATCAGCGAAAATGATGTTGCCGATCTCGTCCCCACCAAGACGACCAAGGCTTAATTCCCATAACATTTAACAAAGACACCCGTCATGCTACAACTCCGTTCATGGGTAGAAGTCGCTGATAACACAGGCGCTCGTCGCGCGATGTATATCAGCAAAAAAGGTCAGAACACCACCACCGCTGGCGTGGGTGATGTCGTCACCCTCCACATCAAGGAAAGCTCCACCGATGCTTCCGTGAAAAAGGGTGAGGTTCACAAGGCCGTCATCATCCGCACCAAGGCTCCGGTTCGCCGCGCCGATGGTAGCTACCTGCGTTTCGACAGCAACGCCGTCGTCATCCTCACTGCGGATGGCAATCCCAAGGGCACCCGTATCTTCGGCCCTGTCGCTCGCGAACTGCGTGCGAAAAACTTCATGAAGATCATCTCGCTCGCTCCGGAGGTCCTCTAACATGTCCGTTAAATATCACGTAAAACGCGGCGACGAAGTCGTCGTTATCGCCGGTTCCCAAAAAGGTAAATCGGGCAAAGTCATCGAAATCCTTCCCGCTAAGGATCGTGTTCGCGTTGAAGGCATCGCGATGATGAAGCGCCACATGAAGAAGTCCGAGGCCAACCCCGCCGGCTCTATTGTTGAGCGCGAGGGTTCGGTCCACGTTTCCAATCTGCAGAAGAAAGCCGTGTTCGACGCGTCCAAAAAACGCGCAGCCAAGGCGTAATCTACAAATAATTAAATTAGGGCTTGCCAGGGTCGAAGCTGCTTCATGTAACTTCGTCCCTTTTCCGCCTCTACACACTCTCTAATTGCCATCCGGGTCGGTAATCCGGTGGCTCTTACCATAATGAGCAATAACACTCCTTTCCTTAAAAAACACTACACCGAGCAGGTTGTCCCTGCCTTGGTCAAAAGCCGCGGCTACAAAAACACTCACGAGTTGCCGAAGATCGTAAAGATCTCCATCAACACGGGTATCGACGCTGAGGCCGACAAAAACCAGATCGCCGACATTCAGCGCGATCTCGCCCTCATTGCTGGTCAAAAACCAGTTCTGTCGAAGTCCAAGAAGGCCATCTCGAACTTCAAGTTACGCGAGGGGCAGGTCGTCGGCGCGCACGTCACCCTCCGTGGTGAGCGCATGTGGGATTTCCTCTATCGCCTTCTCGCGGTGGCACTTCCTACAATCCGCGACTTCCGCGGCGTCGGCTCCAAGCTCGACGGTCAGGGTAACTACAATCTCGGCGTCGCCGACTTCACCATTTTCCCGGAAATCACCGTTGAGAATGTGAAGAAGGCCATGGGTCTTGATATCACCATCGTGACCACCGCATCCACGGATGACGAAGGCCGCGAACTCCTCAAGCTCCTCGGCATGCCTTTCCGTCGCACCGAGCAGCAGGTTGCCGCCGACGCGGCCGCCGCAAAGAACAACGCAGCTTAATCCCCTTTCGCCATGCCGAAGACATCCGCCATTAACAAAAACGAGAAGCGCAAGGTTCTCGTTGCTAAGTACGCCGTTCAACGCGCCGAGCTGAAGGCCATTCTCGCCAATCCGGTCACGAACGACGAAGAGTTTTTCGCCGCCCAGAAAAAGCTGCAGAAGCTGCCCCGTAACTCTTCGAAGATCCGCATTCGTAACCGTTGCTCCATGAGCGGTCGCCCTCGCGCTTTCATTCGCAGGTTCGGCGTTTCCCGTATCACCTTCCGTGAGCTTGCTCTGAACGGCAAGATCCCGGGTGTGACCAAGTCCTCCTGGTAACAATTTCAGGGCCACGGGGGTCGGATATGACCCGCGAGCTCTACTAAAACAACATCCACCATGACAGATCCCGTCAGCGACTTCCTGACCCGCCTACGCAATGCGTACAAAGCTGGTCTCGCCGAGTGCGTATCGCCGCACTCCAACCTCAAGGAAAGCCTCGCAGCTATCCTTAAATCCGAAGGCTTTGTCTCCGGCGTTTCCCTTTCGACTGATGACCGTGGTCACAAGACCTTGGTTGTTAAGCTCAAGTATGTGGACAACACACCGGCTGTCACAAACCTCACCCGCGTTTCGACCCCTGGTCGTCGCCTCTACTACAGCTACACGGAGATCCCGCGCGTGCTGAACGGTCTCGGCATCAGCATCCTTTCGACCTCGAAGGGCCTGCTGAAGGACCAAGATGCCCGTCGCCAAAAAGTTGGCGGCGAATTGCTCTGCAAAGTTTGGTAACCTGGAACAAAACACATGTCACGCGTAGGCAAAATTCCAGTTATCATTCCTGACAAAGTTAAGGTCGTCGTCGCCGGACACACTGTCTCGGTCGAAGGCCCTAAGGGCAAAGTCTCCAAGACTTTTGCTCCCGTTGTCTCCATTGTGCATGCTGACAAATCTGTCAAAATTGCACCCCTCGACGAGAGTCGTTTCTCCCGCGCCATGTTCGGCACCGTTCGCTCGGTGATTGCCGCCATGGTTAAGGGTGTATCCGAAGGCTTCGTGAAGGATCTCGAAATTCAGGGCGTCGGTTTCAAGGCTGTCCTTAAGGGCAAGCAACTTGACCTCGCGCTCGGTTATTCGCACGCGATTCTTTTCGACATCCCCGAGGGCATTAAAATCACCGTCGCCGACCAGACCAAGGTTAAGGTTGAAGGTGCTGACAAGCAGCTTGTTGGCATGGTGACTGCGACCATCCGCAGCTACTATCCGCCGGAGCCGTACAAGGGTAAGGGCGTCCGTATCGTTGGCGAGCGCGTCCGCCGTAAAGAAGGCAAGACAGTCGCTTAACCTTTGTAATCATAACAATTTACTAGCTCGTCCGAGCAAAAAAATAAATGTCCACTACTCGCAAAGCCGACCTACTCCAGAAGCGTCGTTGGCGCATTCGCAAGAAGGTTTTCGGCACGGCCCTCCGTCCCCGTTTGGCTGTTCGTTTTACCAGCAAGCATATCTACGCACAGGCTATCGACGACCAGGCTGGCACCACGCTGGCCTTCCTCTCGAGCCTCGATGCGGACCTGCGCAAGCTGGAGCTCTCCGCCAACATCGCCGGTGCCAAGTCCCTTGGTGCAGCTTTCGCCGCTAAGGCCAAGGCCGCCGGTATCACCTCCGTTGTGTTCGATCGCTGCGGCGCTCTCTACCACGGTAAAGTCAAAGTCTTCGCAGATGCCGCTCGCGAAGGTGGCCTCGCATTCTAATCTATGAGCACTATTCCTCCTGCAGCTCCCGCTGGTGATCAGCAGCAGCGCCAGCCCCGTCGGGAAAATCGCGGTCCTCGCGAGATTCCGAAGTCCTATGACGAGCACGGTAACGAGTTGGTTGAAAAGATTGTTTTCATTAACCGTTGCGCCAAAGTCGTTAAGGGTGGTCGTCGCTTCAGCTTCTCCGCCATTTGTGTTGTTGGTGACCGCAAAGGTCGCGTCGGCGTCGGTTACGGCAAAGCCAACGAGGTTCCCGATGCTATCAAAAAGAGCACAGAGAACGCCAAGAAGAACTTCGTGAGCGTTCAGCTCAAGGGCGACACGATCCCGCACGATGTCATGGGTATTGCCGACGGCGGCAAGGTCCTCCTTAAGCCCGCTTCGACCGGTACCGGCCTCATCGCTGGTGGTGCCGTTCGCGCCGTGCTTGAGGCTGCTGGCATCAAGAACATCCTCACCAAGTCCAGCGGTTCCAGCAATCACATTGCTGTGGTGCATGCGACCCTTAACGGTCTCCTGCAGCTGCGTACCGCCGAGCAGATCAAAGCCGCCCGTTCGGCTTAATCTGGTTTAAGAATAATCCGAGTCCCACCTTACTAGTAGTAGGGTGGGGCGACCCATTTAGGACAATACATGAAACTCCACGAACTTAAGAACGTTAAAGGCGCTGTCCACCGTAAGAAGCGCGTAGGCTGCGGCGAAGGCAGCGGCCATGGTAAGACCTCCGGTCGCGGCGGTAAGGGCCAATCGGCCCGCTCCGGTAGCTCCATCCGTCCCGGCTTCGAAGGCGGCCAGATGCCCCTTTATCGTAAGTTGCCCCATCGCGGCTTCAACCAGGCAGCATTCCGCAATGCTCCCGAGGTGGTTAACATCGGCGAATTTGCCAAACTTGATGCTAGCATCACGGAGCTCAACTCCGAGGTCCTCACCAAGCTCGGCATCGTTCGCGGTGACAAAAAACTGCTCAAGGTTCTCGGTACCGGTGAACTCACGCGCGCCTTCAAGGTGACCGCCGCCAAGTTCTCCGATACCGCCAAGGCCAAGATTGAGGCCGCAGGCGGCCAGGCCATCGTCGCCTAATATTAGGTGCGGGCCGCGCGAATATATATCGCGCGGCCTTTTTTTTACTCTGATTTCCTGTCCTCCGATTTATCGCCGTGCTCTCTGCATTCACGAATTCCCTGAAGATCCCTGAGCTTCGCTCCCGTATTTTTTATACGTTGGCACTCCTTTTTGTCGCCCGTGTGGGCGCGCATATCCCACTTCCCGGCCTGAATCCCGAGCCTTTGGCTGCCTTTTTTAAGGACCAAGCGGGAAGCAACGGCGGCGCTTTGGTGGGTCTCTACAACATGTTCACGGGTGGTGCCCTTGTTAAAGGAGCCGTTTTCGCCCTGGGCATCATGCCCTACATCAGCGCTTCGATCATCTTTCAATTGATGACGGCTGTGGTTCCAGCTCTTAGCCGCCTGTCGCAAGAGGGTGACGTTGGACGCCAAAAGCTCACCCAGTACACCCGTTACGCCACGCTCATCATTTGTTTGGTTCAGGGTACACTTCTGATTTTGGCACTTGAGAATCCGGCCCGCCTGTTCGGGTCCAATTTCGATGTCAATGTCTATGGCTCAATCGTGATTGCGCCAAAAGCATGGTTCCTAATTACTTCGGTTATATTCATGACTGCGGGCACCCTCCTTCTTATGTGGTTGGGCGAGCAGATTACCCAGCGCGGCATTGGTAACGGCGTTTCATTGCTCATTTCTGTAGGTATTTTGGCCGATATCCCCGGTGCAGCCGCTACCGCCTATCAGCTGTTCTTCCCTGCCATTGGCGTTAAGGCCCTTGGTTTGCCGCAGGCGGTTGTCATGATCCTCCTCTTCGTTCTTGTGACGATGGGAATCATTCTGGTCGTGCAGGGCCAGCGTAAGATTCCGGTTCAATACGCCAAGCGGGTGGTGGGCAACAAGGTTATGGGCGGTCAAAGCTCCTTCCTTCCCCTCAAGGTCAACTACTCCGGTGTTATGCCCGTGATTTTCGCCAGCGCCATTTTACTGTTCCCGCAGCAGATTTTCTCCCAAGTCGGCGCTGCGTTTGATATGAAATTTCTGACGGAGTTCGCCGAAAACCTTCTGCGTGGCCATTGGGTTTATTATGCCTCCATGGCGACCCTGATCCTTTTCTTCAGTTATTTCTGGGTTTCGGTTATGTTTAAACCCGTTCAAATTGCCGATGACCTGAAGAAATATGGCGGCTATATCCCAGGCGTACGTCCAGGTGCTCCCACGGCAAAGTTTCTGGATTTCATCATGACTCGCATGACTTTGGCCGGCGCGATCTTTTTGACGATTATAGCTGTCATGCCCGACATCTTCCTCTTTGAGCTTAACGTTCCTCAGCGCCTGGCCGTGTTTTTCGGCGGCACGGGCATGTTGATCATTGTGGGCGTGGTGTTGGACACTATGAAGCAGATCGAGACCTTCCTGCTTCAGCGTCACTATGACGGATTCCTCAAGAAAGGCCGCGTTCGTGCTCGCAGTTCGAATTCGCCCAGTGCCACCAGTGATGCCCTCAGTTCCGAGGCCGTGATGAAGTTGGCCGTTCCCGTCCTCGTGCTCCTCGCGCTTGGTGTGGGTATTTGGGCTTGGAGAATTCTTGCGAAATAAAGCTTTACTTCGTCGGTAGTGACTGAAAGCTTTGATCTCTTTTCTTCTTACGGCCCTCCAGCCCAACAGAAGTTCTTACTGCTCGGTTCCTCTCCGCGTTCCACTGGAAAGTGGGAGAATCAGCTTCGTTCTTTGAATATTGAGCACGTCTCTCTCGTTGACTTGATTCAACGGGAGATTTCACGTGCATCGTCCCTCGGCCAAATGGTCGAACGGGCGATCCGCCAGGAATCACCCCTGGCGGACGAAACCGTCCTCGCACTTGTGCGGCGTTGGTTTTGGGCACGTAAACCTGATGCGGGTTTTACCTTAACTGGATTCCCGGCTACGTTGCTCCAAGCCAAAGTGTTCGACGAGTGGCTTGATGCCCGTGATGAAAATCTTCACGGCGTCATTCCTCTCTCAGGCTCCTCCGATTTACTCGTTGAGCACTATCGCACCTTGGGCCTTCTCATCGAAGCCCCTGAATTTGCAGTCCTATGATTCCGATAAAAAATAAAGAAGGGATCATGCGGATGCGTGAATCCTGTGCGATTGCCGCCCTCGTGTTAAAACAGCTCAAAGAGCTGGTTCGTCCGGGGATTACGACTTATGACTTGGATCAAGCTGCACGCGACTTTATGTCGCAGCACGGAGCTAGGAGCGCTTGTTATGGTTACAAAATCGGCAGCCGCCGGTTTCCCGCTTACACCTGTCTTTCGGTTAACGAAGAAGTGGTACACGGTATCGGTTCGCTGAAGCGCGTTTTGCACGATGGCGATGTGGTCTCTTTGGATGTCGTTATTGAGTATAACGGCTACATCGGTGACAACGCGACCACTGTACCACTGGGCACGGTCTCCCCTAAAATCGCCGAGTTGCTACGCGTCTCAGAAGAGGCGCTTTACCTCGGGATTAAGCAGGCGATCGTCGGAAACCGCATCGGCGATATTTCCCACGCCATTCAAACTCATGTCGAAGCCCACGGTTTCGGCGTCGTTCGCGATCTGGTTGGCCACGGGGTTGGTATTTCGATGCACGAAGACCCGCAAATCCCCAACTTCGGCCGCCGCAATGCAGGAGAAAAAATCAAGCCAGGTATGACATTGGCGATCGAGCCCATGGTCAACTTGGGGACCTACCGGACCAAGACCCTAAGTGACGGCTGGACCATTGTCACCGCTGACAACACGCCCTCCGCACACTTCGAACACACCGTGCTCACCACTGAAAACGGCCCTGAGATCCTCACGATCGCAAAGGCCATTTAACCATTTTCCCTAAAACTTTCCGGACCAAATGCCTTGCGCTGCGGTCCTGTTGCTCAACCTTCCAACGTCCCTAAACCCAACCATCCATGCCACGTATCCTCGGTGTTGATATTCCCGCGAAGAAGAAAATCGCGTTTGCCCTCCGTTACATTTACGGAATCGGTCCGGTTCGCGCCGACCTGATCGTTAAAGAAGTCGGTATTGATCCCGACTCCCGCGCTGAAGCCCTCACCGAGGAGCAGCTCAACAAAATCCTTCACATCATCACTGAGAACAAGTGGGTGGTTGAGGGCGACCTACGCCGTGAGCTCATGGGCAATCTGAAGCGCCTCCAGGCGATCAATTGCTACCGTGGCTTTCGCCACCGCAAGAGCCTGCCCGTTCGCGGTCAGCGCACGAGCACCAATGCCCGCACCCGCAAGGGCCCGCGCCGTACCGTCGGCGTCACCAAGGCCAAAGAATAAAAATTTACTACCATGGCTGAAGAAAAGTCCGCTCCTAAGAAAGAAAAGACCCCGAAGGTCGCCGCTGCCGGCGCCGAGGTCAAAGCTCCTGCTGCCGATAAGCCTGCCAAGGCTTCCAAGGCCCCCAAAACCGAAGGTGCCGAAGGCGCTGCTCCCGCTCCTGCGGCCGATCAGAAGCCCGTCGAGCTCATCGGTGGCGTCGCCAAGCAGCCCACCGCCGAAGACCTTCTCAAAGAAGAGCTCGGTACGATCAAGATCCGCAAGGCCAAGGGCTCCAAGAACGTCGTTTCCGGCGTCGCCAACATCCTTGCCTCTTTTAACAACACGATCGTCTCGATCACCGATGCCAAGGGCCAAGTCATTGCTTGGTCCAGCGCTGGTAAGTGCAACTTCCGCGGTTCGCGTAAGTCCACCGCTTACGCCGCCCAGGTCGTCGCTCAAGACGCCGCCCGTAACGCCATGTCCCATGGTCTTAAGGACGTTGTGATCAAGGTTTCTGGTCCCGGCCTCGGCCGCGACAGCGCCATTCGCGCCCTCCAGGCCATCGGTTTGGAAATCAACACCATCATCGACGTTACCCCGGTGCCGCACAACGGCTGCCGTCCTCGTAAGCGCCGTCGCGTCTAATTTGACGCTTATCCTCATCACGGAATACATTTAACAGTAACCCACCATGGCACGTTACACAGGTCCTACCACCCGCATCAGCCGCCGTTTCGCCACGCCGATCTTTGGCGCGACCAAGGCGTTTGAGAAACGCAACTTCCCCCCAGGGCAACACGGCCCCAAGCTCCGCCGCAAGCTCTCCGAGTACGCCGTCGGCTTGAACGAAAAGCAGAAGCTCCGTTACACCTACGGTTTGCTCGAGCGTCAATTCCGCCGCACCTTCGAAATCGCCAAGCGCGAGCGCGGCGTCACCGGTGAGCGCTTCCTGCAGCTGCTCGAAACCCGTTTGGACAGCGTCATTTATCTCTTGGGCTTCGCCAAGAGCCGTGCCGCCGCCCGCCAGCTCGTTGGCCACGGCCACGTGCGCGTTAACGGTCACAAGCTCGACATCGCCAGCGCCGTCATCAAGGCCGGCGACGAGATCGAGATCAAGAACCTCGCGTCCTCCCGCCAGCTTGCCCAGCGCAACTTGGAAGAGAACCGCGGCCGTCCCGTCCCGGGCTGGCTCTCGCTCAACGCCGAGCAATTCAAGGCCGTGGTCAATCGTCTGCCTAACCGCGACGAAATCGCTGCCAACATCAACGAGCAGCTCATCGTTGAGTTCTACTCCCGCTTCTAAGCCGGAGTTTTCCCAACCCAACGCAGCAAACACTCACCTCCATGCCCAAACGCCTCGGAAAGTTCGAACTGCCCAATAAACTTAACAAGGTTGAGGAAGGCTCCACGCCAACCTACGCCAAGTTCATCGCCGAGCCATTCGAAGCCGGTTATGGTCACACCATCGGCAATTCTCTGCGTCGCGTTCTCCTGAGCTCGATCGAGGGTTCTGCCATCTCCTCGATCAA
>JBIIMH010000222.1:0-4294 GCA_044338095.1 Rariglobus sp.
TGCCCAAGACCCACGAAAAAATAAGCGGGGCGACGATGGTGGCGTCGCTCTCGACGATGAACTTGGGGGTCTTCTGGCCGAGCTTGCCCCAGGTGATTTTCTCGTTCGGCACTGCGCCCGAGTAGCTGCCGTAGCTGGTCGTCGAGTCGCTGATCTGGGAGAAATAACCCCAGAGCGGCACCTCGGTGCGGCCGAGGTCCTGGTGGAGCATCGGCACCACGCAGATCGGGAAGTCGCCGGCGATACCGCCGCCGATTTGGAAAAAGCCGATCGAGCCTTCGCCGGTTTTAAGCAGCTTGGCGGTCTTGGTGTACCAGTCGGCGAGCCAAGTCATGTACTCGATGCCGGTGCGCACGGTGTGAACGTTCTTGATCTCACCGGTCATCACGCGGCCGGCAAACATGTTGCCCAGCGTCGCGTCTTCCCAGCCGGGCACGATGATCGGCAGGTTCTTCTCGCAGGCGGCCAGCATCCACGAGTTGGCCGGGTCGATCTGGTAGCTCTTCTTGAGCTTACCGGAGCGCAGAATTTTATACATGAACTCGTGCGGGAAGAAGCGTTCGCCGGCCTTGTCGGCGGCCAACCACTCCTCGGCGACGGCGGCCTCGATGCGGCGCATGGCCTCGCCCTCGGGGATGCACGTGTCGGTGACGCGGTTCATGTGGCGGTCGAGCAGCGCCTGTTCGTCGGCGGCGGTCAGGTCGCGGTAGCCGGGGACGCGCTCGTAGTAATCGTGGGCGACCAAATTAAAGATGTCCTCTTCGAGGTTGGCGCCGGTGCAGACGATGGCGTGGACCTTGTCGGCGCGGATCATCTCGGCGAGCGTGAGGCCGAGCTCGGCGGTGGACATGGCGCCGGCGAGGGTGACGAGCATTTTGCCACCGGCCTTGAGGTGGTCCTCGTAGCCCTTGGCGGAATCGAGGAGTGCGGCGGCGTTAAAGTGGCGGTAGTTGTGCGCGATGAACTGGGAGATCGGGCCCTTCTTGGCGGCGAGCTTGGCGTTGATGTCCTCGGGGCGCTTGGTCTGGAGTTTTGATTTTTTCATGAAAATTGGAGGCGCAGACTTACAGCGCGCCCGAAAGCCGACGCCACAAAAAACGCCCATCGGCCCCCGTCACATTCCGGAAACAACTAACACAACGGGGTAGTTGTTGCCTTCGGGCTAGAGGGTTTAGGCGGTGCGCGCCCAGCGCAGTTTGCGCTCGGCCTCGGTGATCTTGAGGTCGTTGATGCTGGCGAAACGGCGGCGCATATAACCGTGCTCGTCGAACTCCCAGTTTTCGTTTCCGTAGGCCCGCCACCACTGGCCTTCGGCGTCGTGGTATTCGTATTCGAAACGCACGGCGATGCGGTTGCCTTGAAACGCCCAGAGTTCTTTGCGCAAACGGTAGTCGAGTTCGCGCGCCCACTTGCGGCGCAGGAATTCGACCACCTCGGCGCGGCCGTTCACGAAGTCGGTGCGGTTGCGCCACTCGGTGTCCACCGTGTAGGCGAGCGACACGCGTTCGGGATCGCGACTGTTCCAGGCGTCTTCGGCGGCCTGGATTTTTTTGAGGGCGGTTTCTTTTGTGAACGGCGGGAGTGGTGGGCGGGAGGTCATTTGATGGGTTTTAACTTTTGAGTTGGGTTTTCAGTTGGGCTTCAAGTTCGGCGATACGAGCCCGCAGTGGGGCGACGGCTTCGGCGACTTCTTCAGCGGTGTAGCGAGGCGTGATGTATTTCGGGCAGTTCCAATCGAAGGAAACAACGTCGATGAGGTAAACGCGTTCGACGAGGCGGCGGTCGGCGGCTTCGGCGAATTGAGCAACGAGCTCCGGGTTCTCGCGGGCGTTGCCGAGGAGTTTGATACCATTTCGCGTTTAAAGAAATACAAACGAACCGTTGTAACCACTAATGATCACTAATTTGCGCTAATAAAAAAGAATTCGCCGCTTCTGGATTTTTTATACTATTGATTATTAGTGGTTTAATATTCTTTTTTAAGGTTGGATGATGGGTTGCTGCTGAAGTGATCACGGTAGTGGTCGGGTTTTAATGCGTTTGAATGCAAAATGGTATCAGCAGCCCATTCACCGATTCCAACATCTGGCGAAACTCGGCGTAATCTTTGTTGGCCCCGACCACAGTCAGGGCTGGACGCAGGCAGCTTTGTAAGGCGATGTTCGGGTGACGGCTTTTGTGGTTTGTTTCACACCCAACTATAGAAGCCGTATTTGGGTCGAAGCCAGCAAACCATCTTGGTTTAGGCCTCTATTTTGTCCGGTAGTAACTTAACCACAATTACTTATAATCACGGGACGGGCTCTAGGCAGGCTTTAGGCCGCAACACTCCAAACCCCTTATTTATGAACTTCCATTTGCGCGCCCGTTGTTTTTTCGGCGGACTTCTCGTCCTCGCTCCGCTTTTGACCAGTTGCACCAGTCCCTCAGGTAAATCGACCACCAACCCCGCCCACCCGGGGCCCGCGGTTGGACAAGCGGCTGGAAATGTAGTCGGCGTTGTTGGCGGTAATGTCGTCGGTGCGGCCGTCGGCGTGGTTGAAGGAACGGTGAGCGGGGCGCAAAAACCCTTCACCAACGAACCGCGCACCATTCGCACCTGGCGCACGGAAACCACCAGCGACGGACGCACCATTCAAGTCCCCCACGACACGTCGGTCGACGCGTACGGCCGCCCCATTACCATTAACAAATAGGCCTCCTCACCCGGTGCATCGCTTTGGACCCTGTGAATCGCTGGGTCACTCAGATCCCGCGAATCAAACTCGGGAGCTGCGAGATATTCAGTCCGCTGGCTCGTGATTGAATTTCGGGCAGCAGGCGTTCGCCCTGAGTACGCGCCGAGCTGAAGAGCTGTTGAAATGACTCCTTGAGTTGCGGCGTGGAAAGCGTGCGTCCTCCCGCGTAGTAACGCTGGGCAAGCTGGCCCATCGCGTAAGTGGTGGCGAAGGTGATGGCGGGGCCGGTGGCGGTTCTTGCGAGACCTCCGGCGAGGCCGCCACCGGCTTTTTTCACCAGTCCGCCAAGAAACTTTCGGGCGAGGCCCTCAAAGGCCTGCGAGGTGAGACCGAGTCCGAGCACGCCGATGAATTCCTTCACGTGGCCAGAATCGAGGGTGTAGCCGTAGTGCCGTCCGATCCGGTAAACGAGGTGCGTTTGCAGCGGTAAAACGCCGAGGGTAGCGACGGACTGCGGCAACAACTCAATGGCACCGGCAAGGATGGCGGTGTTACGAATGGTGCCGTCGAGAGCCGGGTCGGGGGCGCGTGGCGTCGGGACCACGCTGGCGGCGACAGGCACCGCCTTGGCTTCGACCGGAAGCCGTGGAGGGGGCACTGCGGCGTCGGTAAGTTCATCCGCCGTCTTCAAAGGTTGGGCTGCCTGGGCGGGAGCGAGGTGAAGCAGTTCCGCGAGCGTCGCGAGGAAGCGGGCCTCGGCCTCGTTGCGATGGCCGTCTGCTTCGATGATGCCGAGCGCCATTTCGTAGGCGAGGGTGCGCGACTCGGGGCTGTTTAGGTTGGCGGTGGTCTCAGCGAGAGGAGCTTTTTTCAAAAGCACGCGGGTGACGAGGGCGGAGGCGTTTGGAACTTCGAGCTCTTCGCAGAGGGTGCGGATGGACTCCCGCTCTGCGTCGGTTTTATTGCCGTCGGAAAACGCGGCGTGGAGAGCGGTGATTGCAATGCTTTCTCGTTCAAGGTTGGTCATACTCCCGATGTGGCGCTTTTCGCTCATTTCGCAATTCACCGTCGAGGCTTTGGAATCATGTCTGCGCTTTCCAATCGCAGGCATCAATCGGGTGTTGGCCCGCAAAAAAAGAGCCGTCGGTAACGACGGCTCTTTTTCGTGACAACTGATTTTCGCTTAACCCTTAGCGCTTGCGGTGTTTGAGTTCGAGCTGGATGCCGGCGAAGCGGACCAGTTCGTGCAGGATTTCTTGCTCCGCGGGGTCCAGGTGCGCGGAGGCTGTGAGCGCGGTTTGTGCCCGTTTCAGCGCTTCCTCGACCGCTTTCTCATCGATCTTTTCTTCGGTGATGGCGTGCTCGGTCAAGATCGAGACCTTGTCGGACTCGATCTGGGCAAAACCATTGCCCACCGCCAGCAACTGCTCCTTGCCGTCCTTCATCAGACGCAACTCGCCGCCAACCACTTGGGTCAACAACGGGATGTGCCCGGGCAAGATACCGATTTCACCGGTCAGGGTCGGGACAACCACCGTGTCGACGGTGTCGCTATAAACCCGGGCTTCCGGGGTGACGATTTCGAGTGTGAGAGCCATTTTAGGAGTTGCCCACCA
>JBIIMH010000003.1:0-14968 GCA_044338095.1 Rariglobus sp.
TTATCGAATTCAAATAACCGCAAGTGGGGTCGATTTGGACCGTTATTGCGGTGGTTAACCCATAAAAAATGGGCGGGCTCATGGTGACCTGAACGGTTTTGTATTAAATTTAACGGAGTTATCTTGACCAGTGTGGGGGTTAGTGGGTTGAAATGGGGTGTAATGGGAGGGTTTTCCCTTTCGTGGCTTCATGGCTCAATCCGGCAACTCTTACACAGGCCTTTTTAGGCACACCCTAGACGACAAGAATCGGGTCACGATTCCGTCGGGGTGGCGTGCTGCCCATGCTGAGGGAGAGCAGTTTTTGGCGACACCGCATCCCGATGGGTACATTGCGGTATTGCCGCCGGAAGAAATCGCCAAGTTGCGCAGCAAAATTGAGGCAATCGCATTATCCGACGGTTCCGGCCAGGATTTTGCCGCCCGGTTTTTTGCGCAAACACAGACCCTCGGCTTCGATAAGCAGGGGCGCATCATGCTCAATGCAGAGTTGTTGACGCATGCCGGCATCGCCAAGGACGCCGTTTTGGTGGGATCGCTCACCAAATTCAGCCTTTACAGCCCGGACCGCTGGACCCGCGTGGAGCAGCGGACTGCTGGAGAAAATTTCGGCGATCTCATGCGCCGACTCGGTATATAATTTTATGACAACGCGCCGTCTCCCTCTTCCGATCCGCTCGCTGGAAATTCCGGCCCGACTCGGACGCCGCCAGCGTTTGGTCGCTTCCGTGGGTTCCTCCACGGCTGCTTGCGTCCGTTTTGTTAAGAGCAACCTTGCCGCCGCCCAAGCTGCACGACCGGTCTGGTTGGGCGGCCCGCTCTTCTTGCATCCCACTTTAAGAGCGGTAGTCGCTGACTCGCGCTAGGCAGCGTGAATCCAATTTCGATACCATGCAGCCCGGTCACAATCCCGTCTTGTTGAGCGAGACTCTCGAGGCTTTAGCGCCTCGGGCCGGCGGCCGTTATCTTGACGCGACCTTCGGTGGCGGTGGCCATACTCGGGCGATTTTGGAGTCCGCTTTGGACGTCAATGTGGTCGCGCTTGATCGTGACCCCGCCGCCCAACCCCGCGCCGAAGTTCTGCGTCTTGAGTTTGAAGGACGGTTCTCGCTCATCGATCGTGATTTTGGGCATCTCGCTGAATTACCACTTGGTACATTCGACGGTATCCTCTTCGACTTCGGGGTTTCTTCCTTTCAACTCGATGAAGTCGAGCGGGGCTTTTCGTTCCGTAATGATGCGCCCGCCGATATGCGCATGGATCCTCGCTCGGGCGTGCCAGCCTCGGTGTGGCTGGAGACTGTCGCCGAGGAGGTTCTTGTTCAGGCCATCCGCGGTTATGGCGAGGAAAAGAACTGGCGCCAGGTGGTGCGGGCCCTGGTCGCCGCGCGGGGCACGGGGCAGCTGGCGCGCACCGCTCAATTGGCGACAATCATTGCGGAAGCCATTCCTCCGCGCGATCGGTTCACCTCAAAAATTCATCCCGCCACGCGGTCCTTTCAGGGCATTCGTATCGCTGTTAACGACGAGCTCGGAGCCATTGAGCGCGTGCTTCCGGCCGCCTTTGATCGTCTGGCCCCGGGCGGCGTCCTGTGTGCGATTAGCTTCCACTCGCTGGAGGATCGGATCGTCAAAAACTTTTTCCGCCACCTCGCCGGCCTGCCTGAAGGCGAGAACGACCACCGACCGCAGGACTTGCGTGTTAAACACGCCGAGCTGTTTTTCCGTCGCCCGGTCACTCCATCCGCAGAAGAGATCACCGCCAATCCACGCAGCCGCTCCTCCAAGCTGCGCGCCCTTCGTAAACTCTAGTCCAAACACCTTTTTAGCATGAAGAAGAACTCCTCCCAGGCTTTCGTGAACCAGCTGCTTGTTTATACGCTGGTCATGATCTGCTTCAGCGGCTCCATCGGCCTCGGCACCGTTTGGCTGCGTCACCAGATTTCACTTACAGCCAATAACACCAAGCAGCTCGAACAGCGTATCATCGAGTCCGAACGTCATCTCGCTGAACTCAATACACTGATCACGGCCGAGCAGTCCATAGACGTGCTCGCACGGCGCAATACCGAGTGGAAACTGGGCTTGGTGCTACCCAAGGAGCCCCAGGTTGTTCGGGTGAGTGAATCTCCCGAGCGTCTGCTGGCCGCGCGTAACAATGCCGAGGTTTTTTCACCTGAAGCGGTCTTTAGCGGCACCGTGGCCCCAGTGCGTTTCAGATTGGTGAACAACTATCGTTGATCGCTGGAAAATTAACTCCATGTCGAAAGGCTTCGCATCCAATTATCGCATCGTATTACTCGGAGTCGGCGTAGTTGCCTGCTTTGGGTGCATCGCGGTGCGCTTATTGGATCTGCATGTTTTCGAGCGTGAGCGTCTGATGGGGTACGTCGACCGTGCGCGTCGGCAAATCACGGTGGAACCCGCCAAACGTGGCGATATTCTTGATGACAAAGGCGATCGCCTGGCGACGTCTCGTTCGCTGATTATTTTGGGTGTCGACCCGCAGGTACTGCTCAAAACCGACGAGAACAAGTGGCCAGAACTGGCCAAGCTGCTCAATGTGCCCCTCTCCGAAATTCGGCGAATTTTTACGACCAAATCGCGCACTGCTCCATCGGCTAAACCCTTAGCAGTTCAAATGTCTTTCGCGCCTGCTTCTGAGGGGCCCGATGATAGCACCGCAGACGATACGTTACCCTCCGGTGAAAAATTGATCCGTTGGGCCAAACTCAGCGACACCGTGGAGGAATCGACCTATGACCAGATCCGGCGCCTTAACATCAAGGGTGTCTACGGCAACCGCACGTACACGCGTGCCTACCCGCATAATCAACTGGCCGCGCACTTGATTGGTTTCGTGAACAAAGCCGGTGAGCCCGCCTCAGGCCTCGAGGCGTTTGCCGATTTTTATCTGCGAGGCCAGGATGGATGGCGCGAATCAGAAAAAGACGGCCTGCGTCGCGAACTTGCCCAGTTTCGTAATCGCGAGGTGAGTCCAACAGCTGGATACACGGTACGGCTATCCATCGATGCCGCCATCCAGCACATTGTTGAGCAGGAGATCGATGAAATCGTGAAAAAGTTCAACCCAGCCAAAGTTACCGTGATTGTTAGCGAGCCGCACAGCGGCTTCGTACTCGCGCTGGGCAATTATCCCACGTTTAACCTCAACGAATATAACGAACTCTCGAAAGAGGCGATGGGTACGATGCGGAACGTTGCCATCACGGATGTCCTCGACCCGGGTTCCACCTTCAAAATCGTGGCGGCCGCCGGTGCAATTAACGATAAATTAGTTACACCCGAGACGCGGTTTGACTGCTCGATTGACTCGATTGAATACAAGGGAAAACCCCGCCGCTTCATGAAGGATGATCACCGCTTTGATCACCCGTTGACGGTATCCGAGATCATCAGCCATTCGAGCAATGTGGGGGTGGCTCAACTCGGCATGAAGCTCGGTGACGAGACGCTGTACCGTTATGCACGGGCCTTTGGGTTTGGGGAAAAAAGCGGGTTTCCCTTCGGCGGCGAAGTTGCAGGGTTCCTTAACCCGGTGGCAAAATGGAGTGGAGTTGATATCACCCGCATATCAGCGGGCTACAGCATATCGGCCACCCCGATGCAGATTCATTACGCGATGGCAACGATCGCCAGTGGCGGCGCGTTGATGCGCCCGCAGGTGATTCGGCAGGTGGCCGATCACAACGGTGAGGCCGTATACAATTTTACGGGGTCGGTTCGCCGTCAGGTCCTTTCAACGAAGGCTGCTGAGCAAATGGCCCGCATGCTTGAAGCTGTGGCATCCAAGGCGGGGACCGCACCAATGGCCGCGATTCCGCGCTTCGAGGTCGCAGGTAAAACCGGAACGGCACAAAAGCTCATTAACGGAAAGTATTCCGACCGTAATCACGTGGGTTCGTTTGTTGGTTTTTTTCCGGCTAGCCGCCCTCGGGTGGTCATCAGTGTCATCGTCGATGATGCTAGGGTTCCAAATGGACGCATCGCCTATGGGTCAACCGTAGCAGCACCTAGCTTTAAACATATCGCCGAGCAGCTTATCCAGTATCTGGATATCAAGCCTGTTATGGTGCCTGGGCGTAACTTGCTGGTCATGGAGGGCGGCCACCGATGATCGGGTATCTCACACAGAATCACGCGCTGATTCACGCGTTCAAACAACCGCGTCAAGCGGCGACCCTGCGTCTCTCCACTGCTTCAACCAACAACCGCGTTTTCAAAATGGCCCCCCAACTCTCCGATTATTTCAGTGAGAAAGAGGCGATCGCTGTCAAGGGATCGCTCGATCGCCCCATTTCGGGTTTGGTCATGGACAGTCGTCGTGTCGTTCCCGGCACGCTATTTTTCGCTCTCCCTGGACTGCGAGCCGATGGCGCTTCCTACATCGATGAGGCTGTCAACCGGGGAGCGGTTGCGGTGGTTACCCAAAAGATCCCGACTCCAACGCCGGCCAAAGTGACTTTTATCCAAGTCGCTGATGCACGCGCTACACTCGCACGTGTAGCCCAGCTGTTCTATAAATTTCCCGATCGTGATCTTCAGGTTGTCGGTGTCACCGGTACCAATGGTAAGACCACAGTAACGCATCTGGTGAAGCATTTGCTTAACGATGGTCCCCGTGTCGGCTTGATCGGCACGATTAACTACGACCTCGGTGCTCGCACCGTGCCGTCGTACAAGACCACACCTGAGTCGCTGGACATCTTTGGCATGCTCGCTCAGATGCGCGACGCCGGTTGCAAGCAGGCCGTCATGGAAGTCAGCTCGCACGGCATCGACCAACAGCGCGTGCTGGGGCTTAATTTTAGCGCCGCAATTTTCACCAATCTCACACGCGATCATCTTGATTATCACAAGACGATGGAGGCTTATTTTGAGGTGAAGACGCGTCTCTTCACCGGGCACACCGGAGCCGAACCCAAGGTTACGATAGTTAACACCGACGACCCCTACGGCGTGCGCTTGGTGGATTGTATACACGCCAGTGTGCCGGGAGCCAAAGTGGTTACCTACGGTGAAAACGCCACGGCTCAGGTGCGGGCGGAGCAGGTGGCACTTAATTTTAAAAACACCACCTTCAAGCTGGTCTGGCCAACAGGCGAAGCGCTGGTCGATTCACCTCTGATTGGTCGCTACAATGTGAGCAATCTGTTGGCCGCTTTCGCCACTGCCTGGGGTTTGGGCCGCGATCCCAGTATGTTGCTTGCCCGCCTGCGCAATTTTGCCGGTGTTCCGGGGCGCATGGAGCGAATCGAGGAAGGGCAGTCCTTCAATGTTCTGGTTGATTACGCGCACACCGATGACGCCTTGAGCAACGCGCTTGGAATGCTGCGTACCATTACGCCCGGCCGCCTGTTGGTCGTGTTTGGTTGCGGGGGAAACCGCGACCGCGCCAAGCGCCCTATGATGGTCAAAGCGGTCCAAGATTATGCGGACTTTGCCCTCGCCACCGCCGACAATCCGCGTGGCGAGCCGCTCACGCAAATTTTCAATGACATGCAGGCCGGCGTAACGGCTCCGCTCAAGATCACCTGGATCGAGGATCGCCGCCGCGCCATCAGCCTGGCACTCGACATGGCCAAGCCCGGAGACTGTCTGTTAATCGCCGGCAAAGGCCATGAAACGTATCAGGAGTTTGCTGACACCGTCAGCCCTTTCGACGACCGCCAGGTGGTTCGTGAGCTCATCGAGATTAAGAAAATTAAACGCCCTGTTTGATCCACCGTGCCTTCTTTTTCTCCAGATCAACTTGCTGCCTGGGCATCCGGCAAATGGACGAGCCTGCCGGGCACACCGCTGACCAGCTTCACCACGGATACGCGCCAATTGCGCAGCGGGCAGGTGTTTGTCGCCCTGCGCACGGAGAAACGGGACGGCCATGATTACTTGCAGGCGGCTCAGAATGCGGGCGCCAGTGCTGCGATTGTTGCTCGCGCCAATCCTGATTTGGCATTGGCCCAACTTGTCGTCGCTGATCCTTTGCTCGCATTTCAGTGCATCGCGCGTGCGCATCGCAGGGCATTTCGCGGGCCGGTGATTGGCATTTCAGGAAGCGCCGGAAAGACCTCCACCAAAAACCTTCTTGCTCTTTTACTGGGTGGCGAACGTGGCGGTGTGCTTTCAACGGAAGGTAATCTTAACAACCACCTCGGTGTTCCCCTGACGCTCACTCGCTTGGACCCAAGCCGGCATAAGTTTGCGGTGATTGAGGCGGGTATCAGCGGGCCGGGCGAAATGGAAGTACTGGCCGGAATGATTGAGCCGGATTTCGCCATTATCACCTTTGTGGGGCCAGCTCATTTACAGGAGTTGGGCGGGCTTGAAGGGGTTGCTGCTGCAAAGGCGGCTTTACCTGCTGCGGTTCGCACCGGAGGCGCGGCTTTGTTTCCTCAATCCTGCTGCCAATTTCCCGCGTTTCGTGATCTCCGGGTCAACGCCTGGCGACTTGGCCGCGCTGATTTGCCCATCGTGGCGGACCAGCCCCTAGCGAATACTTTTTTCACGTTAATCCAATGTGCGGAGGAGACGCTCATTGCCATGCGTGATTCAGTCTCGGGCAAAGCTTTGAATTTTGTCCTTCGCCGGGTATCGGATGGCATGGCGCAAAACGCCGCACTGGCTATTCGCGCCGCGTTGTTGCTTGGAGTGAAGGCCGATACGATTCGCGAGCGTTTGGTGAATTGGCAGCCGGCCGCGTTGCGAGGCGAACTTCGGCGCGAGCAAGGGCGCTTGCTTTATATCGATTGCTACAACGCGAACCCTGCCGCGATGGGGGATGCGTTGGATGCGTTTTATGCGGTCGCCCCGGAAAGCGACCCGCGGTTATTGGTGATTGGTTGCATGGAGGAGCTTGGGGTTGAGTCCGCGATGTACCATCGCGCTTTGGGCCGTTCGATACGGTTGCGCCGTCAGGATCAGCTCATGGTGATCGGCGATGCCGCCGAATCCGTTAGGGAGGGAGCGCTCGGCAATTTGGCAGTGGCTTCACAGGTCGAGGTTGTCGCCACGCTCGATCCGGTACGTGAACGACTCGCAGCATTTCGGGGTGCGGTTTTCATCAAGGGAAGCCGCCGTTATAAACTGGAAACCATTTTAAGCGGTACGGCTGCAACCGACGCGCACTAATCCACCGATGTTCAGCTATCTGGCCGACTACGAAAATGTATGGGGACCGCTGCGTGTGCTGCGGTTCATCACGCTGCGCACCCTAATGGCGGCGGGCACGGCCACCTTGATCGGCTTTGTGATCGGGCCCTGGCTTATCCGTAAGCTGCGCGCACTGAAGTTTGGGCAACATTACGACGACGATCGCACCGGTGATCTTGCGCAAAAATTCGACAAGAAAAACACCCCGACCATGGGTGGGCTGCTGATCTTTTTCTCCGTCTTCTTTAGCACGGTTCTCTGGGCTCAACCGAATATCTGGGTACTGGTATCACTCTTTGTCTACACCGCGCTGACCGGGGTTGGATTTCGCGATGACTATCTCAAGGTGGTCAAAAAAAACCGGGACGGCATCTCCTCTCGCGAGAAAATGGGCTGGCAGACGCTCATCACCATCATCGCCTTGGCCGCCTTGGTGCTGCATCCAACCAGCTCGGAGAAAATCCGCGAGTTATGGGTGCCGTTTATTAAGTACCCGATTCTCACAGCGATGCCGGTCGCGGTGCTGTTTGTGTTGGTCTTTTTTTGGGTGGTTGGCTTCAGCAACGCGATCAACCTCACCGACGGGCTCGATGGTCTGGCGATTGGTTGCACCATCACAGTCGCGTTGGTTTATGGCATCATGGCGTATGCGGCCGGCAACGTTAAGATTGCCGAATACCTGCTCATTAGCTACGTGTCGGGGACCGGCGAACTCGCAGTGATCTGTGGCGCGCTGGTCGGCGCGGGTATGGCGTTTTTATGGTACAACTGCTATCCGGCGGAGTTGTTCATGGGCGACACGGGCTCCCTGGCTCTGGGTGGGCTCATCGGGATGATCGCCTTCATGGTGCAACAACCGCTTACGCTCATCATCGTGGGAGGTGTTTTTGTGGTCGAGGCGATCTCGGTCATGATTCAGGTCGGATTCTTTAAGTATACACGCCGACGCTACGGTGAGGGCCGCCGGTTCTTTCGCATGGCACCTATTCATCACCATTTTCAAAAAGCCGGTTGGCCAGAGACAAAAGTCGTGCTGCGTTTTTGGGTTATCTCACTCATGTGCGCCCTCGCCGGCCTAGGAACGTTGAAAATCCGCTGATGCAACTCGTCGTACCTGAATTTATTCAGCCCTTATTGTCACATCCAGTCGCTGTTTTTGGCGGCGGTGTGAGTGGACGGGCTGTGTGCAACCTGATCGAAAAAATCGGCGGCACTGCCGTGGTTTTTGACCAGGGCTGCAAGGCTGGCGCGCTGAGTGAGTTCCGGGGTGCAGCTGCAGCCGTGCACCAACTCGTGATTTATTCACCAGGATTTCAGCCGACTCATCCCTGGATCGCTGAGGCGCTCGCGGCGGGCTCAGTGTGTTTGGCCGAGCTCGACTTTGCCTCGCTGTTTTGGCGTGGTTCGTTGGTTTCCATTACGGGGACAAATGGTAAGACCACGTTGACCGAATTCCTCACTCATGCCCTGCGTGCGGTCGGTCGCGACGCGTATTCAACCGGCAATATCGGCTTTTCATTTTCACAGCTGGTGGTTGATCGCGAGGGCGGGGCGCCTGATTCAATCGCGGTGTGCGAGGTCAGTTCATTCCAAGCGGAAACACTCAGGCATTTTCGGGCCGATGCGGCACTTTGGACCAATTTTGCCGAGGATCACTTGGAGCGGCACGGCACGATGCAGTCCTATTTCCATGCCAAGTGGCGCTTGTTTGAGCGCACCGTGGGCGGGTATGTTTTTGCTGGTAGCAGCGTGCAGACTCACGCGGTGAAATTGGGACAGACTTTGCCCGCCGAGGCGCAGGTTGAAACCGAGGGCCAGCCCGGCGACGTGTTGTTGCGCGGCACGGTTTTCGCCCATTACCCGCAGCAGGAAAACTTCATCCTCGCTGCTGCTTGGTGGCGCAGTCAGGGACTGCTGGAGACTGATTTGTATGCCGCTGCTCAGAGCTTTCGACTCGGGGCGCACCGCCTTGCCCGGGTGGGGGTTAAGGACGGCGTGACGTGGTGGAATGATTCCAAGGCAACCAACTTTCACGCCGTGGAGGCCGCCGTTGCTGGGTTTGGTGCACCGGTCATTTTGATCGCAGGCGGGAAGTCAAAAGGGGGTGACGTTGCAGCATTTGTCCGCAGGCTGGTGCCGCAGGTGAAACATGCGTTTTTGATTGGCGAGACCCGTAATGTGATGGCGACGTCCGCCGCAGTCGCGGGTATGCCACACACGGTGTGCGTTGATCTCGCTGAAGCCGCACGCCGAGCGGCCGCAATGGCCGTGGCAGGTGATAATGTTTTACTCAGTCCAGGCTTTGCTAGTTTTGATCAATTTAAAAACTATGAGGATCGGGGACTGCAGTTCATCGCGCTGGTGAATAACGGCTCCGGCACTTTCGTTAACTAAAACCGGTTCCAATCAATCAATTTCCGACTCAATCCATAATCCTATGAAACTTGTTAAAATCTTCGGCGTAGTCATGGGCGTCCATGCTGCCGTATTCGTGTGTATCTTCGCTGTTCCGGGCTGCCGTTCGACCGGTAAAAAACCGGCTGCCGGGGCGCCTGTTGTGGGTGCTGCCGCCGATTCTCCCGTTGGTGCAACCGAGGGGACTTCACCTGTGGGTGCCACCACGGAATCTCCCGCTGCCGACGTCGCGGCAGTGCGCTTTAGTCCTACTCGTCCCGGTTCATCCGTGGCTGTGGAGGCGACCGCCCCTTTGGCAGCGGCTCCGGCAACTTACACCGTCGCCAAGGGGGACAACCTTTGGACCATCGCCAAGAAAAATGGCGTCACCGTTAAGCAGCTCACCGCAGCCAACAACATCCGCGCCGATTCGCGCCTGAGCTTGGGGCAGAAATTGGTGATCCCTGGTAAGGCCGTCGCCTCCTCGGGTATGGATGTCAAACCGCTGATCCCGTCCGCAGCAGCCACCGCTGCCGCTACGACTGCTGCGACCGTTCATGTCGTTAAGTCTGGCGAATCGCTCGGCACAATCGCTAAAAAATACCAGGTAAAGGTCGGTGATATCGCCACCGCCAACAACATTGCCGACCCCACCAAGCTGCGTGTCGGCCAGTCGTTGAAGATACCCGGCAGCCATAGCACTGCCGCCAAGCCCGCAACTTCTTCGGTCAAGCCCGCTGCAACCACGGCCAAACCCGCACCCAAGGCTGCAGCACCTGCGCCCGTTCAAGCGCCTGCCCCCGTTTCGGCACCCGCCGCAGTACCGGTCTTCACGTCTCCCGTGTTGGAGAGTGCACCTGCCGCAGCACCGGTAGCAGGTGAGTCGCCGTTCATTACAACTGCTTCTTCAACCACTGATGCCCCGGTGATTCGGGTCGAGGAGTCGGGTACAACCAGCGCCCCGTAAGTGATAGTCCATCTTTATAACTAACTGAGTTATACCTGAATTCTTGGACGCCTCCTCGATGGTTAATGATGTTCCAGCCCCCGATTACCATCGAGGGCGCTTCAAGTTAAGCCCAGCAGCTGTCATCGTCGTCTGTGCCATCGGGCTGGCCATCCTCGGTTTGTCGATTCTGTTCAGCGCTACGGTCGCCTTCAAAGGCGGACCGTATTCATATCTCAATAAGCAGATTGTGGGTGTTGGACTCGCTGCATTGGTCGCCTTCGTGGTAAGCCGCATTGATTTGGAGTACGCGCGCAAGCACGTGTGGATTGTGGGTGGTGTAGCCATTTTTTTGCTACTTCTCGTGGTCATTCCAGGAATCGGGATTTCTGTTAAAGGCAGCCGACGTTGGCTCGGGATTGGGCCTGTTCGCTTTCAGGTCTCCGAGCTGGGTAAAGTCGCGATGATGTTCTGCCTCGCGCATTATCTGGCCATTAACCAGATGCGGATTTCGGAGTTTAAGCGGGGTTTTGTTATTCCCTTGGCCATTATCATGGCCTTCGTCGGGCTTATCATTCTAGAACCTGATTTTGGTACTTCTGCACTGGTTTTGGTGGTGGGTTTAATTCTGCTATTTCTCGCAGGTGCACGGTGGCTCTACATTTTGCCTTCACTGGGACTGGCGGTCGCTGGTTTCACGGTGCTGGTGCTGCATAACGAAAACCGGCTTCGTCGGTTTCTCGCCTTCCTGGATGTAGAGGGCAACAAGCAGGCCGGCACCTATCAACTTTGGCAATCGTTGCTGGCCTTCGCCGTGGGTGGCACCGATGGCGTCGGGTTGGGCCAGGGGCGGCAGCAGCTCAACTTCCTGCCTGAAGCGCACACGGATTTTATTTTTGCCGTGATTGGCGAAGAGCTGGGATTGGGCTTCACCCTCGGAGTAGTTGGCTTGTTTACCATCATCTTTATCGCCGGATTTTTGCATCTGCGTCGTGCGCCCAATCTCTTCCAGTACCTGCTGGTTGCAGGCACGATTTTGCTCATATGCCTGCAGGCGATTATTAATCTCGGCGTCGTGACCGGTCGTTTACCGACCAAGGGCATGTCGCTTCCTTTTATTAGCGCAGGCTTATCAAATCTTCTGCTCATGGGCGGGCTGATCGGCATTATTATCAATACTCAGCGCAACTGGTCGCGCACCGGGTTACAGCGTGAAGGACGCTCCCTTCAGGAAATCACATGAGTAATTACATTATTTCATGTGGTGGCACTGGCGGACATCTCTCCCCGGGTATCGCCTTGGCGGAGGGCCTCGCTGAACGCGGTAATAGCGCCACGCTTTTGATTAGTCAGAAGCGGGTGGACGCCCGCCTGATCGAAAAATATCCACACCTGAGCTTTGTCCCAATTCCCGGGACGCCTTTCACCTGCTCCCCTGTGGGTTTGGTGCGTTTCCTCGTCTCGCAGACCAAGGGCTTTTTTGTGAGCATGAGGCTCGTGCAAAGCCTGAGGCCCGCCTGCATTTTTGGCTTTGGCGGATTTACCACCGCAGCGATCATTTTGGCGGGTAAATTACGCGGCGTACCGGTGGCGTTGCACGAGGCCAATCGCGTGCCCGGTCGGGCAATACGCACGCTCAGTCGCTTCGCCAATCGGGTTTATCTGCCTCCCGGTATCGATTTGCCCGGAATGGCCAAAGGCGTGATCCGGCATGCGGGTCTGCCCGTGCGCCGCGAGATCGCTCGTATGCCGCGTGACGAGGCTTGCCGTAAACTGGGGCTCGATCCCGCTCGTAAGGTCCTGGTGATTTTTGGCGGCAGCCAGGGTGCAACCGTGCTCAACGATTGGGCCCGTCGTGAACTCCCCCAATTGGCCAATGCGGGCATACAACTTTATTGCGTGACTGGCCTGGGCAAAGGCGTGGCGGAAGTCATGAATCTGACCGCGGCCGACCGCTCGCCTGTCGCTGCGGTTTTCATCCCTTTTTGTGATCAGGTGGCGGTGTTGCTCTCCGCAGCCGATCTGGTGATCGGGCGTGCCGGAGCCGGTTCGATTGCCGAGCTCATTCGCTGTGAAACCGCGGCGATCCTGCTTCCGTATCCACATGCCGCCGACGATCACCAGCGGGCCAATGCCGCTTGGTTTGAGCAGCAGGGCGCCGGCCTGGTTATCGACCAAAATAAAACCGTCGAGTTAAGCCGCGAGGTCTTTGAGTTGCTTAGGGATGATGCCAGGCGCGAAAGCATTCGGGCTCATCTGCACCGCTTGGATCACTCGGCCACTCTTAAATACATACTCGACGATTTGGAGTCTCTGACTTCTCCGCGCAGCGCATGAGTAATGTCCTTCCAAAACTATTCGGTCGCGAGGTAACTGCGGTGCATTGCGCCGGAGTGGGTGGCATGGGCGTGGGCCCGCTTGCCATTTATCTCCGGCAACGCGGTTTTAGCGTGAGTGGTGAAGATGATTCGATGAGCGATGCCATGCGCAGCCAGTTGCTGCGCGTCGGCGTTGTCATCACTGCGCCGGGGGTAATTCCAGCAGGATGCCAATTGGTCGCCTTTTCCTCCGCTATTTCGCCGCAGCATCCAGCGCGCGTGACAGCCGTGGCGCGTGGTTTACCGCTGGTGCGGCGTGGCGAATTACTCGCCGAGGCGACCCGCGATCGCAAGTTGGTCGCCGTGTGCGGTTCACATGGAAAAACCACGACCACCGCGATGCTGGTTTCAGCTCTGCTTTCGGCGGGTTTCCCTGCCGGTTACGTGTTGGGCGGACTTTTTAATTCGGATGCGCTGCCGCCCGCTTCCGCAGGTGGAAATGAATGGGTGGTCGCCGAAATTGATGAAAGCGACGGCACGATCAGTCGGTTTTCGCCGACGATCACATTGGCGGTGAATCTCGATTGGGATCACCCTGACCATTACCGTACGGCTGCTGAATTGGAAGCGACGTTCCGCGCCTTGTTCGAGCGCACGCGGCAAGCGGTGCTGGTTAACAGTGGCTGCGAGGTTTCAACGCGGATCGCCGCTACGCTTTCGCGTCCGGCACTGACCTTTGGCGCGGCAGGGGATTATAGTGGCTCAATCACCATCGAGCTCGGCGCAACTACGCATCTCGGCCTTGGGGGGTTGTTTGCTTTTCCCGCCGCCGAAGTGCGCGCGGTGGGTGGCTTTAACGCCATCAACGCCATGGCCGCGCTCGCTGCGGCTCAGTTGATGGGCGTGAGTGAATTGAACAACCTGTCACTCGCCGGATATCCCGGGGTTCGGCGCCGCCAGGCGGTGTTATATTCTGCGGGGGATTTAACCGTGATCGAAGACTACGCGCATCACCCCGCGGAGATTCGTGCGTTGCTCGGTAGCCTTCACGCGCGCGCGCGCGGGCGCTTGATTGCGGTGTTCCAACCGCACCGTTACAGCCGTACCGCCCAGTTTAAAGTCGAGTTCGCCGCCGCCTTGGCACTGGCCGATGCGGTTTATCTGATCGATGTTTATGGCGCTGGCGAAGCGTCCATTGCAGGTGGCACAACGGCGGATGTGCAGGCCGAGTTGTGCCGACAGGCTCCTACGCTTCCTGTGGTTTATCATGCGGATTTAGCCGCTGCCTCATTGGTCGAGTTAACGCGTGATTTACGCTCCGATGACTTAGTCGTTTTTGTGGGTGCCGGTGATATCGATGCGATGGCGCGCGAATGGATCATTCAGTTAACCGTCCAGAAATGGGATACCGCGGCCGCGTTTTTGCGTGGTGTGGTTTCGGCTACGACTGCGGTTAAGCGCGATGAGTCGCTGGCGGCCAAAACCACCATGCGTTTGGGCGGGGCCGCGCGTCTTTATGCTGAGCCCTCATGCACCGAGGATTTACAGGCGCTCGTTCGAGCGGCGAAAACCGCCAAGCTTCCGGTGATCGTTTTGGGGCGCGGTTCGAATCTGGTGGTGCCCGATGAAGGCGTGGACGGTCTCGTCATCAGTTTGCGCCAGCCGGCGTGGGAGAATTTTGAGCCGCAGGCCGATGGCCGGGTATGGGCGGGAGCGGGGTTGAGGTTGAAAAACCTGTGCGGCCTCGCCGCCAAGGCCGGTTTGGTCGGCTTCGAGTTTTTGGAGGGAATTCCGGGCAATCTCGGTGGGGCGCTGCGTATGAACGCCGGGGCGATGGGCGGCTGGATGTTCGATGTGGTCGAGGAGGTGAAACTCATGACGTTGGACGGCGAGCTCCGCACGTTGAAAAAAAGCGAGATGCACGTGGACTACCGGCATTGCGGGGAGTTGCACGAAGCGGTTGCCCTTGGCGCGTTACTCAAACCGGCTTCGCAGTCCGAGGCCGCCTCGATCGCCCAAAAGATCGATGCCTATAAGGAAAAGCGCCAGAAGTCGCAGCCGCGTGAGCCTAGCGCGGGTTGTATTTTTAAAAACCCTCCCAACGATTCTGCGGGGCGTTTGATCGATGTGAGCGGACTCA
>JBIIMH010000224.1:0-4273 GCA_044338095.1 Rariglobus sp.
GTCGAAAAGTGCTTTATTGAGTGCGATTTCGTCGATTGGGCGACCGATCCCGCCCGGGCACACCAGGATGACGGGGGATTTGAGGAGCTTGGCGACGCTGGCGTTCGACAGATCGAAGACCGAGCCTACGCCGGCATGGCCGGTACCCTCGATCAAGGTGAAATCCTTTTCCCATGAAACGCGGTCAAACGCGCGGCAGATTTGGTTCTTTAACTCGGGCAGGAGCTGGTTCGGGTTTTTGAGGTAACGCCGCGTGAAGGAGGCGTCGATGGTCACCGGGCTCATGCTTTGGATGGGCACGCGCACGTTGTAGATCGTGTCGAAGAGGAAGGAGTCTTCGTCCACCTGGGTACCCTGCACGCTGACGAAGCGCTGGCCGACAGGTTTGATGAAGCCCACACGAGGGAAAATCGTTTGCAGGGCGCCGTAGAGACCGAGGCAGGTGGTCGTCTTGCCGTCGTTCATGCGCGTCGCCGCCACAAACACCCGTTTGATTTCCTTGTTGGTCGGCGCAGTTAATAATGACTGCGCGGGCTGAAGAAACGGTTTGTTGCTGGCTGTTGCAGGGGGATTCATGGCTGCGGGTGATTGTGTTGGGCTGAGCGCTGGTGGCGGTAGGGCGAGCGTCAGGCGGAGCCGAAGAGTAAGCGCCGGTCGATGGCCTGACAGCCGACGATGGCGGCGGCACCGAAGACGTCGTGGGCACTGGCACCGCGGCTGATCTCGGCGGCGGGCTTGGTGAGGCCGGTGAGGATCTGGCCGTAGGCGTTGGCACCACCGAGGTGCTGCATGAGTTTGAAGGCGATGTTGCCCGAGTTGAGGTCGGGGAACACCAGCACGTTGGCATGACCGGCCACGGAGCTGGACACGCCCTTGGTTTCAGCCACGGCGGCGTCGAGGGCGGCGTCGACTTGGAGTTCGCCGTCGATTTCCATTTCTAGGAAGGCGGAGCGGGCCTTGGCGCGGGCCAGTTCGGTGGCTTGGCGAACCTTGATGAGAGATGGGTGGTTGGACGCGCTCTTGGACGCGTAACTGAGCATGGCAACTCGCGGAACTTCGCCGGTCAGGTGGCGGGCGATCATCGCCGTGGAGATGGCGATGTCGCAGAGCTGCTCGGCGGTGGGATCAGGGATGACGCCGCAGTCGGCTAGGAAAAGCGAACCGTCGCTGCCGACCTTTTTCTCGTCGAAATCGAGCACGATGAGCGAGGAGGCGGTTTGCACGTGTTCAAAGCGCGGCACGATCTGGAAAATCGGGCGCAGTCCGCTGGCCGCCGACATGGTGGCCCCGGAAATGAGCGCATCGGCCTGGCCGGTGACCAGCATCATGGTGGCGTAGTAACTGGTGTTTTTTAACGCCTCTCGTGCCTCGGTGCTGCGCACGCCTTTCAAGCGGCGGATTTGTTCCAAGTGGCTGGCGAGCCCCTCAAATTCTTCGCTGCGCTCGGGCTCAATCAGACGCATGCCCTGCAAGTTAATATCGAGCTTGGCCGCAGTGGCTTTGATGGCCGCGCGGTCGCCGAGCAGAATCGGCGCGCCCAGGCGCCGGGTGACCCACTGGCGGGCGGCTTGCAGTATGCGCGGGTCGTTGCCTTCCGCGAATACGATGCGCTTGGGGTGGCGCTGCAGACGTTCAATTAACTTGGGGATGATGGGCATAGGGATAGGTGATGCGGAAAATTGCGTGGCACTTTTAGCAGCGTCAATGCCCGTTCAGGGTAAAGAACTTGCTAACCCGCCTAGGCGCTCCGAAAAACGGCCCGCGTGTCCAAAAACCTCAAGCACATCGGCATCGTGGCGTCGGCGACCCTCGTCTCGCGGGTGCTGGGGCTGGGGCGCGACATGCTCACGACCACCGTTTTTGGCGTCGGCGCCCTCAACTCCGCGTTCGTATCCGCTTTTACCCTTCCCAATTTGTTTCGCCGCCTGCTCGGCGAGGGCGCCCTGACCGCCGCTTTGGTGCCCACCCTGCATGAGGAGATGGAGAAAAAACAGCGCGCGGGGGCGTTTGTTTTGGTCAGTCAGGTGGCGAGTTGGCTGCTGGTGGTCACCACGAGCTTGGTCGTCTTGGCGATGCTCGGACTGCGCCAGGCCGACCGCTTGGCCGAGTGGGCGGTCGGGTGGGGGGTGTCGGTGGAAACCACGCACCGCTGGCTGCAAGGCGCGGACTTGGCCGTCGTGCTGTTTCCCTACCTGATTTTCGTGTGTCTGGCGGCGGCGTTCAGCGCCACGTTGCAGACTTTGAACCGGTTTTTGGAGCCGGCGCTTTCGCCGATTTGGCTGAACCTGTCGATGATCGGACTGCTCGGCGGGGCAGCCTATTTGGGCTGGGCGCAGGACAAACCGGGCGCGATGCACTGGTTGTGCGCCGGTGTGTTGTTGGGCGGCTTTCTTCAAATGGCGGTGCCGGCCATCGCGCTGATGCGCGAGGGCTGGCGTCCTCGCTTCGACTTGGGCGCGAGTGATCCCTTCAAAAGCATTGTGCGGCTGATGGTGCCGACGCTGTTCGGCTCGGCGATTTACCTGGTTAACATGGCTGTTTCACGGCTGATCGGACTGTCGCTCAACGACGCGGCGGCCTCGGTTTTGAATCTGGCCACGCGCCTGATGGAGCTGCCCATCGGGGTGTTTGCGGTGGCGGTGTCCACGGTGGTTTTCCCGCTGATCGCGAAGTACGCGGCGCAGGGCGACCACGCCAATTTGGCCGCCGCCTACCGCAAGGGCATGCGCCTGATTCTGGTCATCAATATGCCAGCGGCCGTCGGTATGGTGGTGCTGGCCGAGCCAATCATCCGGCTGCTGTTTCAGCGCGGAGCGTTCGATGCCGAGGCAACCGAATTGATGGTTCCGGTGCTGGCGGTTTTCGCCCTGGGGCTGCCGGTGTTTTCGTTCGTGAATTTGGTGCTTCGGGCGTTTTACGCGCAAAAGGATACGGCCACCCCGGTGCGTGCCGCCGCCCTCAGTTTTTTGGTTAACTTGGCGCTGAGCTTTTTGCTCATGGGGCCGTTTTCAACCGTGGGCTTGGCGATCGCCAGCAATGTCGCGGTCTTGGTGCAGGCGTGGTTTCTCCAGGCCAAACTGGCGCGTAAACTCCCGGGCTTGGCCTTCAGCCACCTCGCGGTGGATGCCGGAAAAGTACTCGTCGCCAGTTTGCTGATGGGCGCGGTGGTGGCGGGCGGTTGGTGGGGCTGGCAGCGCGGGGTCGCGCCGGGGCTTTGGGCGGATGCGGCCGGTTTGGCGCTTCTCATCAGCGTGGGCATGGCTGTGTATGCGGGCCTGGTTTGGGTGTTCCGTATCGAGGGCCGCGAGGATTTGGCGGCGATGCTCCGCCGTCGCTTAGGACGGGCTTGAGTCTGCTCTTGCGAGCCACTTTTCCGCCCTTGGTTCGCGCCCGAATTTGGTGTTCCACTGCTTCGCCCCAATAAAATAACCCGGTTACTTGCAAAAATAAGGGGTGCGGGCTACTGGCACGGTTCGCTTTTCCCAGATGCTTAACAACGTTGTCGCACGCTCTTTCCGCTCGAATTTTCCTATAAAACCATGAACACGATCTCCACCACCCAGCTGCTAGAAGCCCTCCACTGGCGTTACGCCACCAAGAAGTTCGACCCGGCCCGCAAAATCCCCGCCGCCACCTGGTCGGCGCTTGAGGAATCCCTCGTGCTCACGCCGTCGTCCTTCGGCGCCCAGCCGTGGAAATTTCTCGTGGTTAACACCCCTGAATTACGCGCGAAACTCGTGCCCGCTTCCTGGGGCCAGACCCAGGTCGTCGACGCCTCCCACCTCGTGGTTTTCGCCTTCAAGCTGAACCTCGATGAGGCGCACATTAACCACTACATGGCCCGCACCGCCGAGGTTCGCGGCACCACCGTCGAGGCGATGGAGCCCTTTAAAAAGATCATCATGGGCAGCTTGGACAGCGCGCGCGCCAAGGGCTATTTGGACACTTGGCAGTCGCGCCAGATTTACATCGCCCTCGGCCAGTTCATGGCTGCCGCAGCCCTGCTCGGGCTCGATACCTGCCCGATGGAAGGTCTCGATCCGGCCAAGTACGACGAAATCCTCGGTCTGGTCGGCAGCGGCTACACCACGCTTTGCGCCTGCCCGATCGGCTACCGTGCCGCCGACGACAAATACGCAACCACCCCCAAGGTGCGCTTCCCGCTCTCCGAGGTGATCACCCACCTGTAAGCGCGGCCTGCCGCTGCCGTGAAGTAGCGCAGACTTCCAGTCTGCTGTGTTCAACTTCCGATCTCCCTAAGCAGACTGGAAGT
>JBIIMH010000225.1:0-4269 GCA_044338095.1 Rariglobus sp.
TCGTCCTGAATATCGAAGAACAGCAGATTGGGGCGCGCCCCGCCCTCGGTGCTGCGAATCTGGCTGAGCAAGGTTTCGCGCGCCAAGGTGAGCGTGAGCAGCAAAAACGTGCCCAGCCCCAGCGAGAGCAACAGCAGCACGGTGCGGTTGTTGGGCCGGTGCAAGTTGGCCACGCCCTGACGCACAACGTAAGGCAGAGGTTTGGGCAACCACCGGCGCGCCGCCCACGCCACCGCGCGTGCCGCCGCCGCCAATAACCCGAAGCTCACCGCCAGCGCTCCGGCAAACCCGAGGCCCCACGACCAGCGCTGCGTTTGCCACACCGCGAAACCCGCCACCGCCAGGCCGATCGCCGCAAAAACCACCCACCGCAGCGGGTCTCCTGCTCCGGCCCGCTCGGCAAACGCCGAACGGATCGCCACCAGTGGCGATACCCGCCGCACCGCCAGCAACGGCAGCAGGGTAAACAACCCGCCCACGAGCACACCCGCCGCCAACCCGCGCCCGACCGCCGCCCACGCCACAAAAAACTCCACGTCAAACGGCAGCAGCCCCCGCACCAGCGGCGGCAGCCCCAACTGGACCGCCACCCCCACGGCCGAGCCCGCCAGCGCGCCGCCCAAACCCAGCGCAAGCCCCTGCACCAGATACACCGCAAAACTCTGCCATGCGCTCGCCCCCAGGCAGCGCAACACCGCCACCGTGGCGATTTTCTGCCGCACATACACATGCACCGCGCTGGCCACCCCGATCGCCCCCAGCACCAGCGCCACGAACCCCACCAGACTCAGGAACCCCTGCACGTTTTGCAGCGCCTGCCCCAGCTCGCGCCGGCGCTCCGCTACCGTGTCCACGTCCAGCCGCAGCTCACGAAAGCGCGCGCGTTGTTCCGCGACCAGCGCATCCGCGTCCACCTTGGGGCCGAACTTAAAATACTCCCGGTAACGCACCAGCGAACCGCGCTGCAGCAGCCCCGTATCCGCCAAAGCGGCACGAGATACCAGGACGCGCGGCGAAAGAGTGGCCACCGCCGCCGAGTCGCCCGGCAACTGCTCCAAGCCCGCCGCGATGGAAAAAACCTTTTCCCCCAACTTGAGCGGATCGCCCACCTTGAGGCCAAACTGCCGCAACAACGTTTCCTCCACCACCACGACGTCACCCTGAGGCAGGCGAGCCATCGCGCCCGACGGACTCGTTTTCACCTCCCCATAAAACGGATACCCGCCCGTCAACCCGCGCACGGTGACGAGCCGTGTCTGGTTACCCGCTGAGGGGAAAACCACCATGGAAGCGAACGAGACCTCGCTGGCCTGTTCGCCGCCCAGCCCCGCGAGAAAGGCCTGCGCCTCGGCGGAGATCGCGGAGCGCGAATTGACGGCGAGATCGGCCCCGAGCAGCGACTTGGCTTGGGCGTCGATGGCGTGGCGCAAGTTGGCGCTGAACGAGCCGATGGCGACCAGAGCGGCCACGCCGAGCACGATCGAGAGTGAAACCAGCGCGAGCCGCCGGCGTGAAGTGCGCGAATCGCGCCAGGCCATTTTGAGGATGAAATTCATAGAATTGCCCACGGAACTGAGCGGGAGGTTGTGGAACTATCCTGCGAACCGGGGAAGACGGATTTGTTGCCCACGAAACACACGAAATAACACGAAAGAAAAACCATGACGGAAATCATCCAAGCACAGGAATCGTATAAAATCATTGGAGCATGCTTTGAGGTTTATAAGGAGAAAGGCTGTGGATTCTTGGAGTCAGTTTTTCAGGAGTGCCTGCAATTGGAGCTGGGGATGCAGGGAGTTAACTTCGAAGCGCAAAAAACAATTGCGCTTCGGTACAAGGGCCACCCCCTGGTGCAGACGTACAAGGCGGACTTGATTTGTTATGGGAATGTATTGGTGGAACTAAAAGCGGTCTCCGAATTGACGGATGAACACCGGGCTCAAGTGCTGAACTATCTTAACGCCACCGGATTCCGGCTCGGGCTATTGGTTAACTTTGGCCACTACCCCAAGTTGCAGTGGGAGCGGATCGTAGTCTGATGTTTTCGTGTCATTTCGTGTGTTCCGTGGGCAAAAACTCCCCTCCTTGATCGTCCCGGGCCTCAATCCACCACCTTTCCGTCGCGCAGGCGCAGTACCCGGCCGCATTTTTTCGCCAGCTCCAGATCATGCGTAACGAGCACCAGCGTCGTGCCCGCTTCGCGGTTTAACCCGAAAATCAATTCGACCATCGCATGCGAGGTCGCGCCATCGAGGTTACCCGTGGGCTCGTCGCAAAACAGGATCTTCGGGGTGTTGATAAACGCCCGCGCCAGCGCCACCCGCTGCTGCTCTCCGCCCGAAAGCTGGATCGGATAATGCCCTTCGCGCGCACCCAGCCCCACGCGCGCCAGCAGCGCCCGCGCCTCGCCCTCGCGCCCGCTTTCCCCGCGCAGCTCCAGCGGCACCAACACGTTTTCCAACGCCGTGAGCGTCGGGATCAGCTGGAAATTTTGAAACACAAAGCCGACCTGCTGGTTGCGCACCCGCGCGCGCTCGTCCTCGCCGAGTCCGCCAAGCGCCTCACCCGCAATCGCCACCTCGCCACCACTGGGCCGGTCAAGCCCCGCACACAGCCCGAGCAAGGTTGTTTTGCCGCTGCCCGACGGCCCGACGATGGCCAGACTCTCCCCGGCACTCAGGGCAAAACTCACGTCATGCAAAACCGTGATCGGACCGGCGGCGGTCGGGTAGGTTTGGCTGAGCCGCTCGACTTTTAAAATGGGGTGTTCACTCATGATTGGGCCATGACCCAAACGCCCTCCAACCGTTTCGCAACCCGATGAACATTATCATTTCGCTCTTCGTTTCCATCGCTCTTGGAGTCGCGACGCTGCCGGCCGCCGAACCCGCGCCCAAAACCATCCTCTTTTATGGCGATAGCCTCACCGCCGGTTACGGCCTCGACGATGCCAGCACACAGGCGTTTCCCGGACTCATTCAGCAAAAGATCACCGCCGCCGCCCTGCCCTACCGCGTCATCAACTCCGGCCTGAGCGGGGAAACCACCGCCGGCGGGCTGCGCCGAATCGACTGGGTGCTGCGAGTGCCCGTCGATATTTTCGTCCTCGAACTCGGCGGCAACGATGGCCTGCGCGGTTTGCCCCCGGCTGTAGCCGCCACAAACCTACAAGCCATCATCGACCGGGTGCGCGGCAAAAACCCGGCGGTTAAAATCATCATCACCGGCATGCAGATGCCCGTGAGCATGGGGGAGGATTACCGGCAAAAATTTGCCGCCATTTTCCCTGCGCTCGCCGAAGCCAACCAAGCCACGCTGTTGCCGTTTTTATTGGAAGGGGTGGGCGGTGAGGTTGAGCTCAACCTGGCCGATGGGGTGCATCCCAACACCGCCGGCCACCAGATCGTGGCGGAGAACCTCTGGAAAACGCTCAGCCCGCTCCTGCGCTAGTGACTTTCGGTTTTTAAAACCGCGAGGACGCGGCGTAGGAATGCCCGGCGGAAAACCGCCTTTGGGCCCATTGGGAATCGTGTTTTCCTCCCGCAACGCCAGCGAGGGTTTCGGCCATTAAGGCAAAGAACGGGAAGGCAATTGAAAGAGTCGGCAAAAAAACGCGCAGGATTGAAGCCACATTCCACCGACCGCCCGCAAGCCCGGGTTATGCCGCCTAAAGGGTTGCGGTCAAAGCGTGCCGCGGTGCAACTCAGTGCCGTAGCCCCACCCCATCACGCCCCTATGAAAGTGATTCCCCTGTTTCTTGCCGTGTCGCTGGCCGGCAACGCCGCCTTGCTCACAGTTAACTGGCGCTCGTCGCCCGATACCCCGTCAGACGGGAAAACCCTCCCCGCGCGCCCCTCCGGTGCCTCCTCCGCCGCTGCGTCCGCCACCAACGGCGAAGCCCGGCTTTCGCCCGCTGCGGTTGCCATTTTCGCTGATGACAACCCCGAGGCCCTCCGCGACCTGCTGCGCGCCTCGGGCCTGTCCGACGACCTGGTTCGCTCGATCGTGCAAATGCGCATCTGGAAAAAGTACGAGGCGCGTTTCAAAGCCCTCAATCCCCTTCCCGCCGAGTCCGCAGCCAATCAGGCCTGGTGGAAAGATGACCGCAGCCAGGCCAACGGCTGGAACGGCAACCGCACCAAAGCCCAGCGCGACGAGGCTCGCCGGTTGCAACGCGAGATCAAAGAGGAGTCCGAGCGCCTGCTTGGCGAGGACCCCAACCAGAACCGCTGGCAGTCGCAGCAGTTCTCCTTTATCGCCCCCGAAAAA
>JBIIMH010000226.1:0-4236 GCA_044338095.1 Rariglobus sp.
CGGTTGTGGTTTATAGACGATGGTGGTGCCGGTGTCTTTGCCGTAGGCGTCGAACAACTCGCGGGCGAAACCGATATAGTTATTATCCCGCAGACCATAACAGGGGAGGTAGTCGATGTTTTCTACGCCGATGGTAATCGTGGCCGCGGAGGCGCTGAACAGGGGGAGCGCGCTCAGGAGGAGAGCCGGGAGCGGTAGTTTGGACAGGAGTGACATGGGGGGTGGGTTAGGTGCGTGCGACAGGTAAACGCGGATCGGCGTGTTTGCCGAAAATGAATAAAAGCCGTGCAGGTTGTTTTAGCCTTTGATGCCGACGAGCTTCGCCAAGTGCGCCGAGGCTTGGCTGATGGCTTCGGTCTGGGCGTTAAGCTGCTCAGTGGAGGACGCTGTTTCCTCGGCGGTGACGGCGATGCCTTTGGTGGCCTTGTCCATTTCGAGGAGCGAACTGTTGATGCTGGAAAGGCCCACATGCTGTTCTTGGGAGGCGGAGGCGACGTCGGCTACGATCGTGTCCACGTCGCGGACTTTGGTGAGAATGTGGCCAAAATGATCGGCGACACGGGCTGAGATTTGCACGCCGAGGGTGCTGCGTTGGGTGGCATCCTCGATTTTGTCGGCGGTTTCACGGGCGGCGGTGGCGCTGCGCTGGGCAAGGGATCGCACCTCGTCGGCGACCACGGCGAAGCCGGCGCCGGCTTCGCCAGCACGGGCGGCTTCAACGGCAGCGTTCAGCGCCAGAATGTTGGTCTGAAACGCGATTTCATCGATGGTTTTGATGATTTTGGCGATTTCACGCGAGGATTGCTGAATGGCGTTCATCGCCTCCTGCATGCGGGTCATTTCTGCGGAACCGGCTTCGGCGGCGTTACGCGCATCCGAGGCCGAGACTTTGCCGGTGTTGGCGCGCTCGGCGTTGCGATTGGTCATGGTGGCCAGCACTTCGAGGGAGGAGCTGATTTGTTCGAGCGAGCCGGATTGTTCGGTGGCGCCGGAGGCCAAAGCGAAGCTGGCGTCGGCCACTTCGCGCGACGCCGCGCGGGCTTCACCAATGGCCTTTTCGAAGCCTTTGACCAACGTGCTCACCGGCCGAATCAATTGAAAGCGAAGGATGGCGAGCAAGGAGACGAAAATCACCACACCTGCGGCGACGGTGCGTATGCCCACGGAAATAAAAGCCGCGCGGAGCGCTGCCTGTTTCCCTGTATAGCCGAGGCCAATCTCGAAGCGCCCGATTTTTTCTTGGCCGTGAGTAATGATGTGTGACGCGCTCAGGATGTTACCCGGTGGGGTGAACGAGGGGCTTTCCTTGCAGGTGCCATCCGCTTGACGCTCGAAAAAGCGGACCACGCCTTTACCGGGTTCGGGAGAGTCGGAGACGGCGATGTAAACGACTTCGGTTGCGAGCATCTCCGAGCTCACCACCGAAGCGATCTGCGCCGTGTTGAGCGAGTACATCGGCTCATTAAGATTGAGCGAAAGGCGGGTCGAAATTTGGGTGAGCATCCCCTCAAGGTTGGCGTCTAGAGCGCGCGCGGTTTTGCGGTATTCCCAGGAGCCAAGGACCAGAAGAATGAGGGACGTGGCCAGAGCGGTGCTTAGGGCGACGCGAAGGCCTAAACTGACATTAACGCGTTTCATGATATTAAAAGTGAGGCGGGGAGTCTTTTGGCCGTTTTCTTTGGTTGTGCAGGGCCTTGAATCACAGGAGTTTCTAAAGGAGCGTTTGCTTCAGGTGGGGTTACTGAGAGAGGCATAGAAAGCGGCAAAAGGGGAGGGGGAGACGATAAAACGGGGCGCGGTGAGGCCTGGGTTAGGAGGATAACGGCGCAACCGGCGAAAACTTTAGCGTTCCCGCATTTTATGAGTAGGCGGGCACCTCGCTCATTCACGATCGGCTGAAATTGGATCGTGAATGGGCATGGGCCGCACGAAAGCGCCAAGCCCCTCTGCGCTCACGTGTTAGTAGGCTGTAACATTTAAAGTGTGGGATCCTCAGCCCCATTATAATCAACGCCCTACTTCGAGCCTTTTAGCCGCGAAAGAACGGAGAACGCATAGAACTACAGGGTTTGTTCTTTGCGCTCCTTGCGTGCTTTCGCGGCCAATCACGTCAGTAGCGACCCATCATCCAACCTTAAAACAGCCGGATTTTTAATCCACTAGAGCATTTCAAATAAAGCTAAAGCCGCCTTGCCGAACGTAGCGCAGGCTTCCAGCCTGCATTTTAGCCGAAGGCAGACTGGAAGTCTGCGCTACTTTTTGGCTACGACTTTATTTAAAATGCTCTAATCACCACTTATATATCCAAAAGAAAACCGCCCGGAAGCGTGAGCTCCCGGGCGGCCTAGTTTACTGGTTTTAACTGCAATCCCGTTAGAATTACAGGGGCGAAGTCGTCCCGCGGCTGAGCAACCCGTTAAGGCGTGCGGCCTGGGCCGACGTTGCGGCTTCATAGTGTTTCCGAACAGCAATCGGGACCTGCTGGCTGGCTTTCACTTTGGACTTTTTGAAGAATCCAGAAGGCGCAAACCCACCGATGAAGCTGAGCGAGAACTTTTCTTTGATCGTATTCATGGTCAGATGGAGGCACCGAACGTTAACCGTCGATTCCTCCCGACTGACCACGCACATTTAAAAAGAACGGCCCTAAACCCAGCAAGGGCCGGGCTAGGTGTCAATTCTTGGTTTACCGACTTACTTACTGAACTTCTTCAGTCCCTTGTTGATAAGGTCCAAGTCGCAGCGTTCGACGTCATGAAGCGGGCCGAGCCACTCCAGCCATTCACGGCCTAAATCGGTGGTGGGTTCTTGAATGCAGGCGAGCATATCATGGTAGGCTTCCACGCCGCCGCAGTCCTCGGGCGGTCCCGCACGTTCGCCGGCCAGGCAGCGGGGGTAAATTTCGCCTTTGACCAGAGGCAGGACTGCTTCCACGCGGATATCAACCCGCCAGCCCTCGCCAAAATGGTAGTCGTAGGCCACCGAGCCGAGTTTGGCCAACTCGGCATCGAGCAAGGTGACATCACGATCGTCCTCGATGCTAATGCCGACGGCCTTCGCCGGGTTGCCGAGGCGGATGTCGCCGAGGGTGAAGGTGTGGGTTTGGTAATCGAACCAATCGAAGGCCACTTGGATGGAGTCGTGTAAACGCGCCAGCCACATTGCCTCACGCACCACCAGCCGGCGCCAAATTCGCGGCGTGCAGCCCGCCACCGTTAGGCCAAGAACGAGCGTTTGTGCCGGTGCTTTTTTGGTCCGGGAACCACGGCCCTCATGCAAGGAAATCATGCCCTCACCACAAAGGCTCGTGCTCCCACAGGCGACAAAAAAGCCCGCCCGACTCACAGGCCTCGCAACCCGGTTTTTGGCCTGCCTCATAGCGAGGATGCAGCGGGATGGTTTTCCGCTGCGCCGGCGTTTCACAAGGGCGTGACGAGGGCGCGCAGGCGGTTGACCTCTGGACGCACAAAAGCCGCCTCGGGGGAGACGGCTTTCATGACCTGACACCAAAAACCTAAAACCACAAAACTGACTACAACAACATAGACGCGGCCCAGTCCTAAACGCTCAAAATAAAATCAAAGAAAATGAAGGGATTAACCGAAAAGACGCGCCGAGTGAACCAGGGGCAGTTAAAACCACTTTATTAACATCGGCTTAGGAATTTACTAACATCGGCTTGAGATTTCATTCAGGCGCCCCGTTTTACTGCGAAACGGCTTAGACCACAGGGCGGCGGCGGTAAATCAGGAGCCCGGGCAGGGCCAGGCCCACAGCCAGCGCGGAGACGATGAAAAACGCGCGCAAGCCGTTTTGAATGACGATGGCCAAAAGCTCCGGGGTGTAGCCGGTGCGGTCGATCTCGATAACCGCCAGCAACGCCGTGAAGGCATAGATTCCGGGGATCATCGGAATGACTGCGGCAACCGTAAACACCTTGGGGTGGGCGCGCCAGGTTTGAGCCCAATGGATGCCCACCATGCTCACGACGCTGGCGGCAAGCAACGTGGCCCATTCCAGCGGCACGCCGCCGAACTTGTGCAGCCCAAGCCGCAAGGCATGGCCAAGCGCGCCGGCCAGGGCGCAGTATTTAAGCGCCCCCTTTGGCACGTTGAAAATCATCGCGAAGCCCACGGCGGGGATCGCCGCCAGCACCGCATCTTGCAGGAGCAATCCTGCTGCGTCGGCCAGCGTTTGAAGCATGTCTTGGGTTGGAGGATTCATAGCCAGGTCCAG
>JBIIMH010000227.1:0-4235 GCA_044338095.1 Rariglobus sp.
GGTGATGGTCATGGTTGAGGCGGTGGAGTGAGTTAAACGTCGTGCGGCGCGTAGGCGTCGTGCCAGCGGTGCAGGGAGAGCCAACTCAAACCCACGACTGCGCCGGCAAACACGAAGCCGAGCAGGCAGCTGACGAAGGCGGTGGCGAAGAGGGCGGGAATCTGAAACTGGGCGCTGTAGATCACGGCGAGGAAACCGAGACCGCCCTGGCCGCCAGCGGAGTTGCCCGCGTAGGCGTCACCGGCGATGGCCCCGATCGGTGCGAGGGTGGCGGCGATGCGCAGGCCGGTGAAAAAATAGGGCAGGGCGGCGGGAATGCGCAGGTGAAGTATCTGCTGGAGCGTCGACGCGCGCCCCATGCGAAACAGGTCGACGAGCAGGCGGTCGGTGGCGACGAGGCCCTGAGTGGTGTTCACTACCAGGGGGAAAAAGCTGATCAGAAACGTGATGATGACGACACTCGGCAGCCCAGGTCCGGCCCAGAGAATGAGGATGGGCGCGAGCACGATGATGGGCGTGAGTTGCAGCGCCATCAGCCACGGGTAAAGGCCGGCGCGAATCCGCGGTGACAGCGAGAGGGTTAGCGCCAGCACAATGCTCCCGGCCACTGCCGCCGCGAAGCCCAAAGCCGCCCCGCGCGCCGTGCTCAGGGTGGCCGCCCAAAGTTGCGCGCCGTGGGTGGAAAACGCGCCCAGCACCGCGTCGGGCGCAGGCAGGAGGAAGCGCTGCTCTACGGGCAGCAGGTAAAGCCGCACCGCGTACCACACCGCGATCAAAAGGGATCCGGTGAACACGGGTAAACCAAAGGTGAGCAGGCGGCGGTTCATGCGGGGGCGGGGGTGGGTGCGGTGGCGGTGCGCAGGAGCCGCGACACCTCGGCGACCCGCTGGAGAAAGGCCGGCGACTCGCGGGTCTCGGCGTTGCGGGGAAACGGCAGGTTAACCGGCAAGTCGTGAGCGATCGCACCGCCAGCTAGGATCACGATGCGCGTGGAAAGAAACACCGCTTCAGCCACTGAGTGGGTAACGAAAAAAGCGGTCCATTTTTGGCGTTCGCGCAGAGCGAGGAGCTCTTCGCCCAAAAACTCGCGCGTGAGTTCGTCGAGAGCGCCGAAGGGCTCGTCAAGGAGCAGGAGCGTGGGTTCGAGGGTTAGTGCGCGGGCAAGGGAAACGCGCATCTTTTCGCCGCCGGAGAGTTGGCGCGGGTGGCGGTCGGCGAGGTGGGTGATACGGGCGAGGGCGAGCATTTGGGCGGCACTCTCGCGGCGGCGTGAGGCGGGCACGCCACGCAATTGCAGCAACAGTTCGGCGTTTTGGCGGACAGTGCGCCAGGGAAGCAGCGCCGAGTCCTGAAAAATAAAGGCGCGCTCGGTGGTGGCAATGGCGGCGGGGCGCTCCGCAACCAAAACCTGTCCGGAGGTCGGTGGGATCAGGCCGGCGAGCAGGCGCAACAGGGTGGATTTACCGCAGCCGCTGGCCCCGATCAGGCCGACGAATTCCCCACGTTCAATCCGTAGCGAGAGCCCGGCCAGCACTGGCGGGCGCGTGCCGGCACCGAATTGCCGGGTCACATTGCGGAGTTCGACGAAGGGGGTGGCGGCGGCGGTCGGCACGTCGGTCATGGCTGCAGGCGGGCGAGTGCAGTGGAGGCATTTTCGAGGGTGGGCTCCAATTTGAGGGCGGCTTGGTACGCGCTGCGGGCATCGGCGGGACGGTTGGCTTTTTCCGCGATCAAACCCAATCGGTAGTGCGCCCCAGCGTGATCAGGATCTTGGATACGGGGCGAGATTTGCAAGCAAAGGCGCAGGGCTTGCTCGCCGTGCTCCAAGCCGCGGCCGGTCTCCGAGGCGATGCGGCCTAGGGTGTAGAGCGCCAGGTAATTGTCCGGCTGGGTCAGCAGGAAGGCTTTGCAGGCGGCAAGGGCCTCGTCGTAGCGTTTCTCGCTGCACAGGGTGTTGGCCCGAATAACCGCACCGCGGGACGAATCGTGTTTTTCGATTTCGGCGATGTGGGCGTAGGCGCGGGCAAAGTCACCGCCGACAAAACCGGGGGCGCGGGTGTAGAATTGGACCAGCCCCTCTCGGTAATCGATGTTGTCGGGATCGAGTTTGACGGCCTGCTCAAGAGCGGTGCGGCCACGGCGGGCGTAGCCGATGGCGCTAAATGAGGCGCCCAGTTCGGTGGCGCGTAACAGGCTCGCGCTGCCGTAGTCGGCGAGGATTTCGGCGTTGGTCGGGGCGAGTCCTGCGGCGCGGGCAAGGATGTCGGCGGCGACGCCTCGGCGCTGCATCTTGAGTTCGCACTGGCCGAGGTACCAGAGGGCTCGGATGTTTTTCGGCTCTCGGGCGACGATGGGGGCGAGTTGGTCGCGGGCCTCGGGCACGCGTTTGGCATCAAACAGAGAGATGGCGGCGGCGAGCGGTGCGGAGTCGGCGCTGGGGGCGTTTTCCGCGCGGAGAGTGGTCGCCGCAGGCGAGGAGAGAACGAGGAGGAGTAAGGGGACCAGAACGATACGGCAGGGCATCGGGACGGGGTGTTTTTACTCGAAGCGGAGGGCCTCGATGGGATCGAGTTTTGCGGCCTTGTGGGCGGGATAGAAGCCGAAGCCGATACCGACCGCGCCCGAAAAAACGAAGGCGACGATGATCGAGGCGCTGGAAACTTGCACGGGCCAGCCGTTGAGTTGGGAAACGATTTGCGATGCGCCGACACCGATGAGGATGCCTAGCGCGCCGCCCATCAAACTGAGGACCATGGCTTCGATGAGAAATTGCAGGCGGATGTCGTGGTCGTGGGCACCGATGGCCAAACGGATACCGATCTCGCGGGTGCGTTCGGTGACCGAGACGAGCATGATGTTCATGATGCCGATGCCGCCGACGATTAGTGAAACCCCTGCGATGGCTCCGAGAAGCCCGGTCATGGTGCGCGAGGTGGCGGTGGCGGCCTGGGCGAGTTCCATCTGGTTGCGAACGGTGAAATCGGGCTCGCGGCCCTGGCGGCGCTGCTGGAGCAGATCGGTGATTTCCTGTTGGATACGCGGCATCTGATCCTGGGTCGTGGACTGGATGAGGATACTGCTGAGGTTGGTGCGCCTGGACACGCGGCGCATGGCGCTGGTGTAGGGGATCAGCACGGTGTCGTCCTGGTCGGAGCCGAAGTAGTTAAAGCCTTTGGGTTTTAGCAGACCGATGATTTTGAAGGGGATGTTGCGGATGCGCAGGGTTTGGCCTACGGGCGAAGAGCCGGGAAAGAGTTGGTCGGCGACGGTTTGGCCGATCACGGCCACCTTCGCTGTGCTGCGTACTTCGAGGTCCGTGAAAATGACACCTTCAGCGAGTCCCCAGTCGCGGATACTGATGAAATCGGGTGATACACCATTTATGGAGGTATTCCAATTGAGGCCGTTTGATAGGACTTGCTGACGGTCGCGAACCTCGGGGCTGACGGCGACCACGCCGGCGATCTCGGCTTGGATGGCGAGAGCATCTTCGGGGGTGAGGGTGCTGGCTGAGCCCCAACCGCCGCGGGCGCCGCCGGTGGTGAGTGTTCCCGGGAACACGCTAATGATGTTTTGCCCGAGGCTGGCGATGGACGCTTCGACTTGGGACTTGGCGCCATTACCAATACTGACCATGGCGATGACTGCACCTACGCCGATGATCATGCCGAGGGCGGTGAGCACCGAGCGCATCTTGTTTCGACGCAGCGCACGCAGGGCGATGATGGTGGTGGCAACGAGTCTCATGGCGCGGAGGAGGACCAAGGGCCAATGACCAAGGACCAATGACCAAGGACCAAGGGCCAATGAACAATGACCAATGACCAAGGAGTAATGACCAATGTGCAGGCTGCGGGCGGTGCAGGGAGGGCTGGTGAAGGGTTTGTAAATGGTAGATTGGTCATTGGGCCTTGGTCATTGGACATTGGTCATTGGCCATTCCGTCGCCGCGACGGTGAGTTTAGCAGCGGTCTCGGCGGCGAGGTGTTTTTTCATTTCCTCGGTTGCGATCGAGCGGTTTGCAACCAGCTCGTCGCGCACGACCAGCCCGTCGCGCACGATCAGGTTGCGTTTGCAGAAGTGGGCGATGTCGAGCTCGTGGGTGACCATGACAATGGTGATGCCGGCGTCGTTGAGCTTTTGGAAAACGCCCATCACTTCGACGGAGGTCTTGGTGTCGAGGTTGCCGGTGGGCTCGTCGGCGAGTAGCAGTTGCGGGCTGTTAACCAAGGCAC
>JBIIMH010000228.1:0-4225 GCA_044338095.1 Rariglobus sp.
GTCCAAAATCCTTCCGCACGATGGCGTAGAACTGGTCCATGACATCGAGCGCGCCCTCCGATCCCAGCATCGAGAGAACATTCACATAGGCCACATGAAAGCCGCTGCTCACCAGAGCCACATCCACCTCGGCGTGGTAACCAGGAAACGACGTGCGCCACACCCAAGGCTTGCCGGGCGCGGCAGTTCGCGGAATGACGACGAATCCGGCGTGGCTCCCCACTTTCACCGGTCGCTGGGGCAGGTCTTTCCAGCCCGAGTCCTCCGTAGCGGCCGGTCCGGCAATGCCGCTGCAGGTGACGCTCAAAGCGAGAATAAGCCAGGCAAGGAAGGTGTTCATTGATGATGAAGGGAGGAAAGCGTTTGGATGAGAAGCTGAGCCGCCCGCATGGTGCATGTTGGTTGGTTGCGCAGCTTTCTCGTTCCGGTGGATTCAGTGCGTTTCTCGGGCGGCGCCGAGGTTCTTAGAGGCGCCTGACGGAGAGATAATAAGCTCCACGCGACTGGCCGGAATTTCCGTCCTCCAGCCACGTTTGCAGCATTGCCGGGCCGGCCTTGAGTTTGACGCGAAAGACAACCTCACAGGCTTCGGCCGAGACCGGCTGCGTGAGCTCGATGTCGGCGATCTTGAGTCGGGCTTGAGTGGCGCGGATGGCCGCGCTTGGGCGAGCCCCGGGCAGCACCGCCGTGATGGGCGCGTTCACCTCCTGGGGCCAGCGGCGCAGTGTCACTTCGTAGTCTCCGTCGCGCGCCACTTCCACCGCCCAGAAACCGTTCTCCGCCAAGCCTTGCATGATGCTTGGCTGATGCCACGGCGTCGCGCTGTGCCAGTCGAAGGCGGTGAGCCGGGCGGGATTCTCAGCGTCATTCCCCAGGACGATCCGGCAGTAGTCGTCATAGGCCGACGACACCTCAGCCCAATGGCGGTCGTGAGCCGCCGCGAGTCTCTGAACCACCTCCGGATGGCTGGCGGCAATGTCGTTCCGCTGGCCCGGATCGGCGTGAACATCAAACAACATCGCGCCGCGGACGAGTCGCCAGCGATCTTCCATCACCACGCCAGCGCGATCGCCGGGTCGGCCCTTGGTCTTCGTGATCCGCACCAGCATGCTGCGCTCGGGCGCGCTCTGGGTCTCGCCGCGTAGCAGCGGCGCGAGGCTGACGCCATCGAACGCCGCAGCCGCGGGCCGGTTGAGTCCGCACAGATCGATCAAAGTCGGCATCAGGTCCATGTGCGCCGCCAGCGCGGGGATGTCCCGTCCGCCGCGCAGGCCCCCGGCGGGCCAGCGCAGGAAACACGGCACACGATGGCCGCCCTCGAAGTAACTGGCTTTCTTGCCGCGCATGCCGGCGTTGTGCCCGCGCGTCACATGCTCCTGCTTGTCGGTCTCCACACCCGCAGCCGTGCCGTTGTCGGTCATGAAAATCACGATCGTGTTCTCGGCCACACCCAACGCCCGGAGTTTGTCCATCAACCGGCCCATGTTGTCATCGACGTTGGCGATCATGCCGTAGAACTCCGGATTCACCACGTCGGGCTTCTGACGGTAGGGCGCGGCGTGTTCGTCGGACACGTTGTAGGGCGCGTGCGGGGCATTGGTGGCCAGATAGATGAAGAAAGGCCGCTCGCGATTGGCGTCGAGGAATTTCAGGGCCTCGCCGAACCACACGTCGGTGCAATACCCCGCATGTTTCTCGGGCCTGCCGTTGCGGAAGTAGGTGTCGTCAAAGTAGTCGTTGCCCCAATAGTCCGGCGTCTGCCCGACTCCACCGCCACCGTGACAGAGGACTTCCTGAAAACCGCGATCCTGCGGGCGGAATGGATAGTTGTCGCCCAGATGCCATTTACCAAACATGGCCGTGCGATAGCCGCCGGCGGCGAACGCGTCGGCCATGGTCGGCACGCCCTCACGAAGCAATGAGCGTCCAAACGTCGTGCTCCACGCGCCCACCCGGACCGGGTCGCAGCCCGTCATGAGGGCCGCCCGCGTCGGCGTGCAAAGCGGCGAGACATGGAAGTCGGTCAGTCGCACACTCTCGCCGTGGAGCTTGTCGAGGTTCGGCGTCTTGATGCGGGGATTGCCGTGGCAAGCCAAGTCGCCGTAGCCCTGGTCGTCCGTGAGCACGATGATGACATTCGGCGGCTTCAGGCCTGTGGCCGCGCGCAGGGCGGTCGCTGGCGCGAGCAGCGCAAAGGCGGTCAAAAGTGTGAGGATGAGTTTCATCGGGAATATGAGCTCGCGGTCGCGTGGCGGAGTCAGAGGGCAATGCGGCAAGCCTCACGGCAGCGGCGAGCGCCGGACCAAGTCCAGGCGCACATCGTCGAGGTAGTGCCCGTCAAAGGTCGCTCGGCGCTGGGAGGGGTGCGCGTGATCCACGCTGAGGCGGATGAGGAGGAACTCCGTGTCTGGCGGCAGCCGCAGCTCCGCATCCACTCGCTGCCACGTCGCCGGATCCCGATCGAGCTTCGCGCGCCGGTTCCGAACCATCGCCAGGCTGTTGGAGTAGATCGCCCATTCCCGCCGCTGGGCGCGGTCCAACGCGGACGGCGAGCCCAAGGCGTGGATCGCGACGGAGCACCAGAAATCCTCCTTCTGCGGAAACGCGAGCGCATTAAACGCCGCCGACAAACGAACCGCCGCGCCACCGTCCTCGAGGTCATTCCGGCGGGGCCGCACATCGATGAGCCGATACACATCCGCGTAGTAATGGCCCTCGTGCCCCGTCTTGCCCTCGTAATCCGCCCGCAGAAAGCGCAGCATTTTGGCGCCCGTCTTTGGCTTCACACCCTGCTGCTCACCCACCACCTCGGAAAAATCTCCGCTCCATTTCCCGGGCTCAATCGGCATCCCCTTGACCAGAGGCGCCGGGCCCGACTCAAAGCTGTCGCGGAAAAGCGTCACCGCTTTCGCCGCCATGGGCGCCACGTAAGCCCAAACCGCGGAGCTGAAGAACATGCCGAAAACCACGCCCGCCGCCATGGCGCTCAAGGGACTGCGCTGCCACCAAGGGCCGCGGATCGGCTGCGACGACGTGAGCGCCGCCTCCCCGGCGGGCCTCAGGGAGAGCTTGCCGACGTCGGCCAGGGCCACGTCGAGATTCACGGCACGCACATAAAAATCCCGGAACCCGGGGTCGTTTCGGAGATGCTCCTCCAGCGCGGCAAACTCTTGGGCGGTCGCATTGCCTTCCAGATGGAGGCGGATCAGTTCAAGGCGCGGATCGTTTGGGTGCATCAGAGTTCTCCTTTTGCGAGTCCCTTCCGGGTGCATTCGAGCAGCCGGAGCCGCAACCGGTGCAGGGTTTTATAAAGAGCCATCGCGGTGCGCTCCATTTGTAGCGCGAGCTGGTCGATACGGACGCCCGGCGCGTAGGCCGCCTCCAGCAGTTGGCGCTGCGGCGCGGGCAGTTTCTCCATGCATTGCCCCAGGGCCCTGCGCTCGGCCTCCAGAGTTTCGGAATGTTCCTCAACGGTCTGCGCCAGGATCTCGAACACTTCGTCCCCGAAACAATGCCGGTCCCGGGCGCGATCCCGCCGGAAGGCGAGCACCTCCATACGGGCGACCCCAAACGCCCGGCGCGCGAAAGATTCCCGGGTCATCCCTCCCTCGAATTTGCGCCAAAGCACGGCGGCCACCTCCTGCATGACCTCGCGTTCCTCCTCCCGGTGGAACAGAAGGGACCTCACATACACCCTGAGGGAGTCCTGTGCCTCCATGAAGAGCCGCAGGAAATGATCGTGTTGGCTGGGGTCGGGAACGCGCATCCAAAGGGTCTGCTCCGAAACAGGCTGCATTTGCCGAAAAAAGTGAAAAAAATCTTCCGTGCCCCCCAGGCGCGCCGGACGCGGCAGCGGCGTCCAGCCGCTGGTTGAGGGAAACACGAGATCCGCGCCGGCTCTGCCACCGGCTCCCGGACCATGCGCATCGGATGTTCCACAGGGGCGGCGGATGGATCGGATCAAACGCGAGGTGCTGGGGGGCGGCATATTTTCGGGCATCCGGGGGCGTTTTCACGTTGCCCGGCAAATGAACAGGGACCAGTCGGGGGTGTTCGGTCTGGAGCGCCCTCTCCATCATCGCCGCCATGAAACGCGCCGAAGAGCTCGCAAGACGTAAGAAAGGAAAGCTGAATGCTTGAATCCATGGGCGGCGGATCGGTTGGGGGGCGGTCGGCTTTGCAAGCTTTTCAAGGAGTCAACCGATCAACCTCTGCCGGCTACTTC
>JBIIMH010000229.1:0-4217 GCA_044338095.1 Rariglobus sp.
CAGTTCAGTCGGTGGCCCCGGTATTAGTTAGTGATCGTGAATTACTCGAAAAAATAGCCGAAGAGGTTATTGCTACAGGAATGATGCAGCAGGGGGATCGAACATTTTTACTCATTGGCAAAAAAAGATTCAAAGTGGGTGAACACTTGGCGGTTAATTCCGGGGGAATTGCTTATGATGTGGAAATTAGTTTCATCGACCGAACCAGTTTTACTCTCCGCCTTAATAAAGAAGAAATAACCCGCCCCATTAGGGCCAAAGTCAAAAAGCCATGAGAACACGTTTAACATTATTGGCATCCTTATCGGTTATCATTCCGGCGGTGGCCCAGGATACAGTGCCGCCCGGCGTCCCGACTCTCGGGTCTGTTGCCGCACCAGCCACTGTTGAGTCCCCCTCCACCACCGCCGCACCAGTCGTCGCTGCCGCACCGGTGCAAACCACGCGGAGTAAGGACACTTCTGACGTGGATTTTCCCGACGAGGAAATTCGTGTTATCCTACGCAATATTGCGGATCTCTATGAATTGAACCTGGTGGTGCCCGACACCCTGCAGGGACGAACCTCTTTAAAGCTGCACGAGGTTACTTGGCGGCAGATTTTCCAGGTTGTTCTTTCTCCGGTGGGCTTTAGTTTTGTTGAGGATGGTAATATCATCAAAATTGTGAGCATGGACATGCTGGCGCAGGAGCCCTTTATCACCCAAAGTATTATATTGGATAATGTTGCCGCGGGTAGTATTAAGCCCTTGGTTGAATCCAATCTGTCGCCCGCGCAAGCGGCAACGGCAACGGCCCCCGGGGTGGCGGGTGGGTCCATCGTGCTTAACTCATTGGCCAACGAGTTGATTGTGACCGATAAGGCGGCCGTGGTAAAACGCATTATCGACACCGTAAAGCGCTTGGATACCGAGCCGCGTCAGGTGGTCATCGAAACCAAGTTTATTGAGTTACAGAAGGGTCAGAGTAGGGACCTTGGAGTGAGTTTGGCTGGGAAAAAAGCGGTTGGTCAAGGGACGTCCAAAACTTCTGTGGGGCTCGATTCCTTTGCCCAGACCGTCGGAGGTGCATCTGTTTTAGATAATGGCACATTCAATGCGGTTTTGAGTGGTGCTGACTACACGGCATTTTTGTCCGCCGTTGATAAACTCAGTGGCGCTCGGCTGATTTCAAGTCCCACAATTGTTGCGATTAATGGCAGCAAGTCGGAGATCACAGTCGGTACGAACCGTCAGACGGTGACTGCGACCCAAACAGCGCCTACCGGCGGCGGTACACCCACTGTAACTTTTGCCGCCGGTGAGAAAATTTTTGAAGGTGTGAAGCTGGATGTGACGCCCCAGATCACTAGTAGCAAATTAGTGTCACTCAAGGTGGAGACCGAGAAGAGTAAGGCCAACGCAGTTCAGGGCAACTTTGGCGGGCAGAAGTTTTTCGATGTTGATACGCGGAAGGGATCGTTGAATATGATTTTACGGGATGGGCAGACGGCCGCGATTGGTGGATTGATGGATTCGAATGACACTAATTCTGCAAGCAAGGTGCCGCTTTTGGGTGATATTCCGGTGCTGGGTTGGTTGTTTAAATCCACTAAGAAGAGTAAGGGTGATACGAATTTAATTATATTCATAACCGCCAGTATCTTGGAGCCGAGTAAGACTACGTTTAATAACATAGCTACCAAGACACAGCTCAATGAACTGAATTTAACGGATCGTGACATTCAAGGTGTTCGCTATCAGGCCAGTGATGAGGAAAAGCGCTTGTATGCCGAAGCGGATGCGATGCGCAAGGCGCGCCAAGACGCTGAAATTCAGGGCGGGCTAAAGGAGCAAACGAAGACGCCCAAGGCCAAGTAAACGTTCGTCTTAATCCACCATACTATTTGGGCCCTCCTTTTCCGGAGGGCCTTTTTTGTTTACCACCAGCCGACGACGAAGCCGCTGGCGCCCTTGATGATAATCACCCCGAGGTTTTTTGTGGCATGGGCCACGATACACGGAATCAGGGAGCGCTGCGGATTAAAGCCGGCGAAGCGCACACTATAAAACCAGAGCGAGCTGATAAAAACCACGGCGGTGCTAAACCACCCTTTTGCCGTAAAGGTCCAGGTAAAGGTATCGTTTTCCCAGCTCCATAAAAAAGGGTGCAGGCCTGCGAATACCACCGACGCCCCCACGATTCCTGCCCACAGGCGAACGTTTCCCTTGCCCTCGATCACTAAAAAGCCGCGAAACATCAGTTCCTCCAAAAAGGCAGCCATCAGGGTGTAGAGTCCGAATAAGACGGTGATCTTGGACTGCTGTTCGCTCAGGCCGAGGCGGATCTCGCCCCAAGTTTCGGCAGCGAGGATCAAAAGCGCGCCGGCGGCGGCGATGAGGTTGGCTCGCAAAGGCGCCGCGGTGGCCCCGGGCAGGGGGCGCGGGTTGGGCTGGCCGGCTTGCTGCGCACGGTAATCCTGCCGCCACAGATTAAAGGTGTAAACGCCGGCGGCGATCAGCAGGGCAATCAGGAAGGGGTCGTCGTTCATTGAATCGAATGAGTTATTGATTAGCCAAGTGGACGTCGAGTCGTAGCGTAACCGGTGAAAATGTCCGCCTCGAATCTTAAGTCTCCCGCTCAATCCGCCACGCAGGATTTCGCCACGGTATTTGCCCGCCTCAAGCCGCAGATGCGCACCTTGGATGTTTATTTGCGCGGCGAGGTCGCGGCCTTTGAGCCGGAGATCCGCGAAATGGCCGATTACTGCATCGATACCTCAGGCAAGCGGATCCGCCCCGCGTTGGTCTTTTTGAGCGGTTGGAATGGGTCGGATCAGCCTTCGTCCGAGCTGGTGCGTGTTGCTGCGGTGGTCGAGCTCGTGCATTTGGCCACGCTGGTCCACGACGACATCATGGATGAGGCCGATATGCGCCGCAGTCGGCGAACCGCGGCGCGCCAGTACGGACCGGAGGCGGCCGTGTTGTTGGGCGATGCGCTTTTTGCCCATGCGCTGCATCTGGCTTCGCAGTTTCCCACCACCGAGGTGTGCCATGCGGTGTCGGACTCGACGCGCAAAGTCTGCGCTGGCGAAATCGTGCAAACCCTGCGGCGTGGCACCACCAACATCACGCGGGAGGATTACTTCCGGGTAATTGATTTAAAGACCGCCGAGCTGTTCCGCATTTCGTGCTTTCTCGGTGGCAAGCTGGGTGGTTTCCCAGCGCAGTTTGTTGAGGCCGCCAGCCACTTCGGCCGTCACCTCGGCATCGCTTACCAAATTTACGACGACCTGGCGGATTTCTTTGGGCAGGAAAAGAGCATCGGCAAAACCCTCGGCACCGACTTGCAGAGCGGCAAGGTGACTTTGCCGCTGCTGGTTTTATTGGACCGTTTGGCGGCGGATGAGCGCACCCTCTTGGTCGACGAAATTTTACGCCGGCGAGAAGCAGACCTGCCGGCGCGTCTCCGCCAAATGGGTGAACTGGGTGTGTTTGCCGCAGTGGCTGCTGAGGTCGAGGCGGAGTTGGCCAAGGCCGAGGCGGCGCTCGCCCCGCATGCCGCGTTGGCCCCGGTGCCCTTGTTGTTGCAACTCTGCGACACGCTGCGTTCCCAAGTTCTAAGTTTACAGGTGCCGGCCAAAATCCAGGTTTAATTTTCACGTTAAATCAGACGCCATTCGCTTATGAATTCCACCGCCAAACCGCTTATCAAGACGCTGGTGGCGTCGCCGGAGCGGCAGGTCGAGGCGGCGGGGGATTGGATGGTGGTGCAGCAGGTGCAGGCCGGCGATGTGGCGGCCTTTGATCAACTCATTCTCAAGTACCGCGAACGGGTCTATGCGATGGTTTATCACATGACCGCCAACCGCGAGGATGCCTCCGATCTCACCCAGGACGCTTTCATCAAGGCGTTTCAGTCCATCCACCGTTTTCAGGGGCAGTCAGCATTCTTTACCTGGCTGTATCGCATCGCCTTGAACGGGGCGCTCAGCCACATCCGGCGCAATAAACTCCGCTCGTTTTTCAGTTTCGACAAAATCCAGGAGGACCCGGCTGTGGCGGAGGTGCTCAGCCAGTTGACGGACAAAAAGGATGTGCCGCGCGAGGTGTTTGTGGGCGAGCTTCAGGAGAAATTGAACGAAGCGATGATGAAATTGTCTATCCCCCACAGAACCGTGGTCACTTTATTCGAAATCGACGGCCTCAGCCATGAGGAAATCGCCTCCATTATGAACTG
>JBIIMH010000004.1:0-14728 GCA_044338095.1 Rariglobus sp.
GAAGTCTGCGCTACTCCACCAAGCCAATGCAGACTGGAAGTCTGCGCTACTCCACCAAGCCAATGCAGACTGGAAGTCTGCGCTACTTAAAACGGATACAGATTAACCTAAAAGGCTCTAAGCGGGCTTTTTGGTGCTCGAGTTGCGGATCTGTTCGAAGGCGCCCTCGACGAGTTTTTTCCCCTGCTCACCGAGATTGTGATAGATGCTGGTCATCGTCTGGATCGTGCTGAAGGCCGGGCCGGCGAAGGTGAACTCGCACTCGGTTACTTCACATTGGTTGAGCGCGAAAGGCCCATAGCCGAGCACGACAAAGCGGCACTTGGTGAACGTGCAGCCTTCGTACTCATGGAAATCGAGGACGACTTCTTCGTCTCTAAACTGGTTTTTGGTAATCTTCATCGGCATTTTTTCGTTTGGAGGGTTGGACTTTTGAGCGAAAGCGACTGGTGGATTTGTTCAATGCCTGCAGTTCTTCAACGCAAATACCAATCCGCGCCCAAGGTGCCGCTTACGGGTTCCAGCTCGATCTGAGTCCAGCAGCCAAAGAACGCCAAGGAGTCGGGCCTAGGATCGGTTCTTTGCGGGCTTGGCGAACTTTGCGTTAAAATTCCGGCTCAGGATCAGACACTTTAAATGTTACCGCCTACCAGGTGGCTTGATGCGCCTTAACCCAGCAGACTCGAAGTCTGCGCTTCTTAAAAGGAGGCAGCACAACCTGCCGAACTTCTGCGCGGCAAACCAAGGCTCAAGTTTACGCCAGAATGTGCCGATAAACTCACTCTGACGCGTTCACCCACAAGGAAACACGCGAATCTGAGTCCGTCTCCCTATATCTCGATGCCACCCTCAGACCCCACCTCGCTGCTCTCCGTTCTTTTACAGAACGCCTCTGAGGCGATTTATTTCAAGGACCGCGAAAGCCGCTTTATCTGCGTCAGCCGCACCTTGGTGCGCACCCTGGGCTGCAACGTGGTCGAGCAAGTAATCGGCCGCACCGATGCCGATTTCTTTGGCCAGAAGCACGCCGAACAAGCACTGGCCGATGAACAGGAAATCATGCGAACCGGGGCCCCGTTGCTCAACGTCGAGGAGCGGGAAGACTTCCCCGACGGCAGCGTGCGCTGGGCACACACTTGCAAATACCCCTTTTTTAATTCGCGCGGTGAAATCGTCGGCACTTTCGGTGTGTCGCGTGACGTCACCGCTCTCCACGAGGCCAAGGAACGCCTGCAAAAAACCACCGATTTGCTGGCCAAGGCCGGCCGCATCGCCCGGCTGGGCCATTGGCAGGTCGATGCCTCCCGTGACTTCGTTTTTTGGTCGGACATCACGTACGAGCTACACGGGATCGAACCCGGCACACCGGTGACCTTCGCCGCCAGTATCAATTTTTACCACCCCCTTGATCGCCAACGTATCAAGTCGGCTTTCGACCTGGCCATGCACCAAGGCGTGGCCTTCGACCAGGAGGCACGTTTACTCAGGGAGAATGGCGAATTTGTGTGGGTGCGCGTCAAGTGCGAGTCACTCTACGACTGCTCCGGTGGCGCACGGCGGGTAACGGGCATCTTGCTCGATATCGATGCCCTCAAACGCACCGAGGAGCTCCTCAAGGAGCGCAATCTGGCCCTTGAGATCGCGACCAATCGAGCTGAACAATTAACGCGCGAAGCCCAACAGGCGGCACTGGCCAAGGCGGAATTCCTCGCCAGCATGAGCCACGAAATCCGCACCCCGCTCAATGCCATCATCGGCATGTCGGAACTCTTGCTCGATACGCCGCTGTCCAGCCAACAACGCGATTTTGCCGCCACCGTGCGCACCAGCAGCGATGCCCTGCTGGGGCTGTTAAACGACATCCTGGATTTCTCCAAAATCGAGTCTGGGCAGATGGAACTGGAAAAGTCCCCCGTGCATTTGCGCGACTGCGTCGAGGGCGCACTCGACATCGCCGCACGTCCGGCGGGTAAAAAGGGCGTCGAATTGCTCTGCCGCCTCTCACCCGACCTGCCCGACCTGGTGGTGGGCGACATCACCCGGCTGCGGCAGATATTTATTAACCTGGTCGGTAATGCCGTTAAGTTCACCGAGAAGGGCGAAGTCCTGGTGGCGTGCACACCCCGGATCAACGCTGCCGGGATACTCTGCCTGCATGCATCGGTGCGTGACACCGGCATTGGCATTTCCAGCGACGGCATCAACCGGCTCTTTAAATCCTACAGCCAAGCCGAGGCATCCACTGCGCGCAAATACGGCGGCACAGGCCTAGGGTTGGCCATCTGCCAGCGACTGGTCGGCTTGATGGGCGGGCGCATTTGGGTGGATTCGGTGATCGGCCAGGGCTCGGATTTCCAATTTGAAATCCCTCTGGAGCCCATCGGTAATGCCACGTCCCAGGGCAAACGCATCCCCAAATTGGAGGGGCGGCGTATCCTGATTGTGGAGGACAACGCCACTCACCGCCAAATCCTCGCCCAAGAGGTGCAAAACTGGGGCGGCATTCCCCTGCTGGCCGGTTCGGCGGCGGAGGCCCTGGCGCTGCTCGCGCAAGAAGCCGCACCCGAGGGGGCGGTCATTGACCTGCAATTAAAAGGCATGGACGGGAGGGCCCTGATCACGGAGCTGCGGCGTACGTTTACGGCAGCAAGCCTGCCCATCATCGCCCTGACGCAGCTGGGCCCGGAAGGAAAGTGCCCCGAATGCCTGGGCGAGACGCGGCTCATTTCCAAGCCGGTTAAACTCGGGATGCTGCGCGATGCGTTGATCAACCTGTTTATTCAGCAGGGCCAAAACGTGTTGGAGGCGCCGCAACAAGCAGCCGTTAAGCAAGGCCAGAACTTCCCGTTGCGCATCCTGCTCGCCGAGGATCTGGAGGTGAACCAGCAGGTCGTGACGTTCATGCTCGAGCGCATCGGCTACACCTGCGACGTGGTGGCCGACGGTCGGGCGGCGGAGGCCGCAGTCCAGACTGGCCGCTACGACGTGGTGTTTATGGACATGCAAATGCCCGTCATGGACGGCCTGGAGGCGACCACGCGCATTTGCGAACAACACGAAACGAACCGCCGCCCGTGGATTATTGCGATGACGGCGAACGCGCTCAACGGGGACCGTGAAGCGTGCCTGGCCGCCGGTATGGACGACTACCTGAGCAAGCCGGTCTCGATGCAACCGCTGGCGCAGTCGCTGACGCAAGCGTGGGCGCACCTCAAGATCCGCCGCGGCAGCCCCGCGGCGTAGTGAGGGGCATCGATCGCGGCGGAGGGCAGGATAAACGAGCTCAGGGATGCCGCAAACCGCAACTGGAGCGCGAATTGGTATTAGGCCGCGCGCCCAAGCCACACCTCTGCGGTCGTTGCTAACAGGGCGTTAAAATCCACCGAGGATCTGGTGCGTTCAATGCTGTGCCACGAGGCATCGGCCGGGATTTTGGCTCGACATTCCTAGGGAGTTTGTTCTGGGTCTAAAATTTACGTCCAGCGGACAGCCCAATTTCTTAAATCACACTACTACATGACCAAACGCACGATCCCATCCCGCCGATTCATCAAGCCGTCGTTTAACTCTCTTATTGAAAAGAAACGTGACGGCCAGGAATTCACCCAAGAGGAAATCCGCTACATCATTGATTCCACGCTGGATGAGGACATTCCCAAGCACCAGCTGGCGGCGCTTTTGGTGACCATTTTCTTCCAACAAATGTCCGCCCAGGAGACCGCAATCCTGACCGAGGAATTGATGCTTTCCGGCGAGGTCATCGACCTGTCGCACATCGCCAAGCCAAAGATCGACAAATACTCGACCGGTGGCGTGGGCGATAAAACCTCTCTCGTGCTGGTACCCTTGGCTATGGCGAGCGGCGTCGTGGTGCCGATGATGAGCGGCGTAGAACACGACTACATCATCAGCCCACTGCAAAAGCTGTGCTCCATCCCCGGCTTCAAGAGCCACTTGTCGATCGATGCGTTCACCAACCAGCTCGCCAAGATCGGCGGCGCCATCGTCGAGCAGGACCCGAAACTCGCCCCGGCCGACGCCAAGTTCTACGAACTGCGCAAAGAAACCGGCACCATCCCCAGCCTGCCGCTGATCACCGGCTCCGTGCTTTCGCGCAAACTCGCCGAGGGCTCCGAGGGTCTTGTGATCGACGTCAAGTGGGGCAACGGCTCGTTTATCAAGGACCTGGAGCAAGCCAAACAGCTCGCCCGCTCGATGACCCGCGTCGGCCGCTCGCTCAAGCGCCGTTGCGTCGCGCTGGTCACCGACATGAACCAACCGCTCGGCGACACGGTGGGCACCGCCCTCGAGGTCAAAGAAGCCATCCAGTTGCTCAAGGGCGAAGGTCCTGAGGACATGAAGGAGCTGGTGCTCAAGCTGGGCATGGAGATCGTGCGTCTGGCTGGCGTCGCCGGCTCGACCCTCTCGGCCAAACAAACCGTGCTGCGCCACCTCAGCGACGGCTCGGCCCTGGAAAAATTCAAGGAGCTGGTCAAAGCCCAGGGCGGCGACACCGCCTACATCGACCACCCGGAGAAATTCGCGGCGGCCAAGCACATCCGCAAGCTGCCGGCCCCGAAGCGCGGCTACGTTCACACCATCAATGCGGCGATGATCGCCCGTGGCGTTCACCTCCTCGGCGCTGGCGTCGAGAAGGCCGGCGACAAGGTGGATTACTCGGTGGGTGTTTCCGAAATCAAGAAGGTCGGCACCCAGGTCAAGCAGGGTGAGCCGCTGATGATGATCCACTACAACGACGAGTCGAAGCTCGAGACCGCGCTCAACTACTTCAAGGAGGCCTACCGCCTCGCGCCCAAGCGCCCCACCCCGCCCCCGCTGGTGGTCGAGCGCGTCGCTTAAACGCAAAAGATCAGTCCGCAACGCGCCGCCGTTGCCAACCAAGGCCGTCCGGGAAACCCGGACGGCCTTTTTGCGTGTATTAGAAAACTCTAATCGTGGGCCGGTGGCTTTCTAAGGTGGACGGAGGTATTCTGGGGACTATGACGCCCTCTCCTTTGGTGAACAAAATCCGTATTTGGGACCTGCCGATTCGCCTCTTCCACTGGACCTTCGCCGGTTCACTCACCGCCGCTCTGGCGATCGGTTTTTTAGTCGACGACGAGAGCCCGCTTTTCCAGTTCCATGCGCTGTTCGGCCTGGTGGCGGCCTTCTCGCTGGTGGTGAGATTGGTGCTGGGACTGGTGGGATCGAGGTACAATCGCTTCGCCGAGTTCCCGGTGCGGCCGGGGGAGGTGGTCGGCTATTTTTGCGGCGTGATGACGGACAAGGCGCGCCGTTATCTGGCCCACAACCCGGGTGGCGCAGTGGTAACGTTGCTCATGTTTGCCGTGGTGCCGCTCTCGGTTGCGACCGGCGCAGGCTGGCTCGGCGAGGCGGGCGAGGAATTGCACGAGGGGCTGGCGATCGCGCTGCTGGTGTTAATCGGCGCCCACCTTGCCGGGCTTGTCTGGCATACGCTGCGCCACCGCGAGCCAATCGCCTTGTCCATGGTGACCGGGAGCAAAGACGGACCCGAGGCAGCAAGCCTGCGCTCTGCGCAGCCGCTCTGGGCGGCGGCGATTCTTGTCGCCGGCGCAGCGTGGGTTTGGGCGTTGTTTGCCAGCCATGATCCCAAGAGCGGCACGGTCAAAGTTCCGTTGCTTGGCCTGGTGATCCAGGTGGCGGAAAACGAAGGCGACGAAGCAAAAGAAAGCGGCGAAAACGCCGATGAGTCCAAATCCAAGACCGGCAAAAAGGGCCACGATAGCGACGACGACTGATATCGTAACTTAAGCGCACTGGATCTGCCCCCCTTTATCCCAACGAAAAAATGAAACCCGACCTCAACCAGGGCGAATCGCATTGTGAGACCGTGGTGACCACGGCCTTTAAAAACCAACCCGGCGTGCTCGGGGCGGTCATCACCCCTGAGCGCGATTCGGTCGCGATCGACTACGATCCTGCTCAGTTAAACGAGGCCGAGCACGACGAGGCAGCAGAGGAAGCCTGGAGGTGCGCGTGAGCAAACTCGCGAAGGATTCCACCATCGCAAAACTCATCCAGCTCGTGGAGCAGGCGCAGGGCGAGAAGGCCAACACCCAACGTTTTCTGGAAAAGGCCGAGCAGGCTTACGCACTCAGTGTGATCGCGCTCACCGGGCTGCTCATCCTGGTGCCCTGCCCGGCCAACCCAGTGGCGAGGCGCTCGACTTGCTGCGGCTGACGGCGTCGGTCGAAGCGCGCTCGGAGCATCCCATGGCGCGGGCCATCGTGCATGCGGCGGAGGAGCGCAGGCTGGGATTGTGGAGTGCACGGCGTTCAAGTCGGTGTCCGGCAAAGGCGCGATAGCGGTGGTAGGCAACCGGCGAATCGCCGCGGGCAGCGCGGCGTATTTCCAAACATGGCGCTGCACCGGTCTGACCGAAGCCGAGGGGCGCTTGGGTGCGTTGCAGGATGAGGGCAAGACGTGCGTGGTCGTCGGCGAGGTGCAAGCCGATGGCCTGAATGCGCGCATCCTTGGGGTAATCGCGGTGGCGGATGTGGTGCGCCCCGAGGCGGCCGCCTTCATCGCGCGCTTACGCAAGCTCGGTGTGAAACGCATCGCCATGCCCACCGGTGATCACAAGCGCGTGGCCGATGCCATTGCGCGCTCGATTGGCGTGGACGAGGTGCACGCCCAGCTGTTGCCCGAGGACAAAGTCCGTGTCGTCCATGACCTGCGCACGGTAGGCCCAGTGGCGATGGTGGGCGACGGCATCAACGACGCACCGGCGTTGGCCGCAGCCGATATGGGTATCGGAATGGGGGCGGGCGGCACCGACGTGGCAATGGAAACGGCCGACGTGGTTTTGATGAACGATCAGTTGCACAACATCGCCCTCGCGCTCGACATCAGCCGACGGGCGCGGCGGGTGGTGGCGCAGAACCTGATTTTCTCCCTAGCGGCGATCGTCGTCATGGTCGTCTTCACCTTGGTGGGCAGAGTGCCGTTGCCCGTGGGTGTGGTGATGCACGAAGGCAGCACGGTGCTGGTGTGCCTCAACGGCCTGCGCCTCCTGCTCAACCGCCCCGCAAGCGCCGGTCAGGCGTAAAAATCCGCGCCTCCACCCCGCCGCGCCACCCCAGCCAAACTAACACAATGGGGTAGTGGGCCTTGGGCCCCGCGCTCGCCTCCACGCGCTTCGCCTCCGCGCTCGCCTCAGAGCGTGAGGCGGGGCAGGGTTTCGGCTCTTTATTAAACATGCGTATCCTCGTCGCCGAAGATGAAACCAAGGTCGCCGCGCACATCCGCAACGGATTGCAGGAGGCGGGCTATGCCGTCGATGTCGCCGCCGACGGCACCGATGCGCTCTGGCTGGCGGTCAACCACCCTTACGACGCCATGGTTTGCGACGTGATGATGCCGGCGCAGGACGGCGTCACAGTCGTTCGCCAGCTGCGACGCAAGGGCGTGCGATTCCCGGTGATTTTCCTCACCGCCCGCCATGAACTGGCAGACCGCGTGGCCGGGCTCGACGCCGGTGCCGACGATTATTTGGCCAAGCCCTTTTCGATGATCGAGCTGCTGGCCCGCCTGCGCGCCTTGCTGCGCCGCCAGCGCGCCGACCCCTTCGAGACCATGCGCGTGGCCGACCTGGAGCTCGACCTGTTGGCCCGCACCGCGCGGCGCGGGGGCGAGGAAATCGCCCTGACCAACCGCGAGTTCGCCCTTCTGGAATTACTCATGACTTCGTCGCCCAAACCGGTGAGCAAAACCGCCATCATTGAGCACGTCTGGGATCAACACTTCGACTCGGGCACCAACGTGGTGAACGTCTATGTGAACTACCTGCGCGCCAAGATCGACCGGCCCGGAGTGGCACCGCTCATCCAGACGATTCGCGGCGTCGGCTTCGCGCTACGGGAGGCGCCTGTCGTGTCATGAACTCGCTGCGCTGGCGCATTGCCCTGTGGTTTACCCTGAGCGTGCTGGTGGTGTCGGCGGTTTTCGTGGGGGCGACCCACGCCCACCTGCATCATGAACTGCGCGCCGAGCGTTGGGAGCGGGCGCACCCCGAACACCCCGACTGGGTCCTGCACGGCAGTTACTCCGATGCGGAGGTCGATGACATCTCTGGGGAGCTGTGGCGCATCTCACTGCTCTATGCGTTGCCCGTCACTGCGCTGACCTTGGGCGCGGGCTTTTTTTTGGCGAAGCGCTCCTTCCAACCCGTCGCCGAGATCAACCGCCAGCTCCAGGCCATCGGCGCGCGCAGTCTCGACCAACGCGTGCGCCTCACCCAGGCCGACGCGGAGTTCCGCGCGATCGAGAACAACGTCAACGCGCTCCTCGTGCGGCTCGACGGGAGCTTCCGCCAGTTGACGGAGTTTTCCGCCCAAGTCGCCCACGAGCTGCGCACCCCGCTCACCTTGTTGCGCCTGCAAATCGAAGAAGCCGCCGGCGGCATCGAGCCCGCGCTGGCCGAATCGTTGCAGGACGAGTTGAGCCGGCTCTCCGATTACGTGGACCAGTGCCTTTTGCTAGCCACAGCCGAACAAGGCCGCCTCGCCCTCGACATCAAGCCGGTGGCGCTGCGCGCGCTGGTCACCGACATGATCGAAATCTACGAGTTGCTGGCGCGTTCCGAAAACCGCGAGCTCACCGTGATCGCGCCGGAGGAACTGCGGGTGGCGGCCGACGCGCGCACGCTTCGGCAGATGCTGCACAACCTGCTCACCAACGCGCTGCGGCACGGCACTGGGCCGATCACGGTCACGGTGGGGCGCGACGGAGCTGAAAGCGTGTGCCGGATCGACAACGCCATCGCCGGCCAACCCGGAGTCGACAGCCCAGCAGCCGGCGATGCTGTCGCCGAGAGCCAGGGGGGCCACGCGGTGATTTCACGTCGCGGTGGCGGCACGGCATTTGGCCTGAGGATCGTGCGCGCGATCGCAGCGTCCCACCCCGGGCTGGTTTTTAAAAGCCAAGGCGATGCCGGCCGCTTTGTGGCGGAATTACGCTGGCGTTGAGCTAAACCGCCGACGGCGGGCTGGGCACGGCGGGCACCCGCGCATCAGGCGCTGCGGCTAACGTGCGTACCGGCTCAGTTCATCAGCTTGACCAACGCCGAAAAATCCTCGTCGGCCAAGCCCGCCTGCTCAGCGAGTGCCAGTTGCTCGCGCACCGTGGCTAGCAAGGGCAGCGCCGCGCAACCGCTCATGCCTGAAGCCAGGCGCATGTCCTTGAGCATGTGTTTGACTGAAAACTGGGGCGCAAAATCGCCCGCACGCAGCTTCGGCTCCTTTAATTTAACCAAGCCCGAGTAGCTGACGTTTTTGCCCAACGCCGCGAAAAACATCTCATCGCCGATTCCAGCCCGGCGGGACAGCGCGAGGGCCTCGGATAGCGCCTGCATCTGCGCGGCAATGTTGAGGTTCATGGCCAGCTTCAGGGTCGCCGCCTGACGATGGTCGCCGATGCGGAAACGCGCCTGCGAAACCAGCGCCAGCAGGGGTTCAACCTCGGCGATGAGCGCCGCGTCGCCACCCAGATAAAACACGCTCTGGCGCTGCTCGGCGGCCGGTTTGCTGCCCGTGAACGGCGCTTCCAGGTAACCGGCGCCGGTCTCCATCACAAGGCGGCGAAACTCGTCGCTGCTGCGCGGATCGATGGTGCTCGATTGCACGACCACCTTGCCGGGCCCGAGCGCGGGCAGGATGCGCTCGATCACCCCGCGCACGGCGGGCGGGGCGGCGACGACAATGTGAACGACATCGACGGCCTTAGCCACGGCCTCGGCCGAACTTAGCCAGCGCGGGAAATCCGGCTGCGGTGTGCGGTTCCAAGCCCCGGCAAGCAGGCCAGCCGCTTCATAATGTCGCGCCCAAACCCCGCCGATGATGCCCAAGCCGATGACGCCGATTTTCATAGAGGCTCAGTTTTAATGGCGTCGCGTTGCGCTGGCGCAACCCAAGCGTTGCCAGGCGCCCCCAATCCGCATCGTTTCATGATAGCACTTGACGGATTAAAGCGCGGGCCTCTACGTTCCGCCTTTACCACTCATAACAGACCTCGTCACACGACCGTCACCCACCCTTTAATCCACACCGACCATGGCAAATCCGAAACGCAAGCAATCCAAACGCCGCAGCGCTAACCGCCGCGCAGCCAACGCTTTCAAAGCTCCTGAAATCGCCCGCGATCCTACCGATGGCACCGCTTTCCGCCCCCACCACGTGAATCCCGTCAACGGGACCTACCGCGGCCGCCAAGTCGTCAACGTCGAGGTCTAATCCTCACGTTCACCCCGCTGTAACGCCTTTAGCATCCCTCGCGATGGCCTCTTCTACCGGCCAAACTGCACGCATCGCGGTCGACGCAATGGGTGCCGATTTGGGCCCAGCCGAAGTGGTGGCGGCAGTACAGCTGGCACTGTCCGAGTTTTCTGATCTGAGCCCCATCACCCTTGTCGGTGATGAGGCAGTGCTAAAACCACTGATCACCAGCCAAGGCCTCAACGGGCACCCCTCGTTGAGGCTTTTTCATGCCTCCGAGGTGATCACGATGGACGACAAGCCCATTCCTGCGCTCAAGCGCAAGAAGGACGCGTCCATGTTCAGGGCCATTGAGATGGCAAAGTCCGGCGAGGCCGCCGCCGTGGTCAGCTGCGGCAACACCGGTGCGCTCATGGCTGGCGGCACCATTAAGCTGCGCACGCTCGACGGCATCGAGCGCCCTGCCCTGGCGGCGATTATCCCGCGTAAAAACGGCTACTTTATCCTCATCGACGCCGGCGCCAACCCCGAGGCCGAGCCCGAGCACCTCGTTCACAACGCCCTGCTCGGCTCCCATTACGCGCGTATCGTTCTCGGCGTCGCCAAACCGCGCGTCGGCTTGCTCACCATCGGCACCGAGGAAGGCAAGGGCAACGCCCTCATCAGCGCCACCCACGAGCACCTTAAAAAGCTGGGCGACCTCATCAACTACGTCGGCCCAACTGAGGGGTTTCAGGTTTTCACCGACCATTGCGACGTCGCCGTGTGCGACGGCTTTGTCGGCAACCTACTGCTCAAGAGCTGGGAATCGCTGGCTCACTTTTTCTCCGCCACGCTCAAAACCGAGCTCAAGGCGAACCCGCTGCGCATGGGCGGGGCGATCCTCTCGCAGGGTGCATTTAAGGCGCTCAAGGCACGCATGAACCCGGAAGTTTACGGCGGCGCTCCGTTGCTGGGTCTGCGCGGCAATGTGCTCAAGGCGCATGGCTCCAGCAGCCGCATCGCGATCAAAAACGCGATCCGTGCCGCCAACCAAATAATCAAAGCCGACATGCTGCACCTCATCACCGCCGACGCCGCTCGCGCCAACGCGCTGATCAGCCCGCCCCAACCGCCCGCCGCTGCGGTGCAAACATCCCCGAGCGCTTAAACGCGCTGGAGACCGGCCGAATCTTCGTGCTTTAGAGCTGATTTATCATGGGTTCCCCCGCCATCGCTATCCTCGGCACCGGCTCGTACGCACCGCCCCGGATTCTCACCAACGAAGAGCTATCCCAACAGGTTGACACGTCCGACGAGTGGATTTTCAGCCGCACGGGAATCCGCGAGCGCCACATCGCCGCCAAGGACGAAACCACCGCCCACATGGCGTCGGAGGCAGCCCGAATCGCGATTGCCGACGCCGGCTTAACCGCCGCCGATATCGACCTGATCATCGTGGCCACGGTGACGCCCGACATGCCCATGCCGTCAACGGCGTGCTTCGTCCAGCACCACCTCGGAGTGTTGGGCCACGCCGCCTGCTTTGACCTGAATGCCGCCTGCTCGGGCTTTATCTACGCATTGGACACCGCGTGGGCAATGCTCGGCTCGGGCCGCTACCGCCACGCCCTGGTCATTGGGGCAGAGCGTATGTCCACGGTGGTCGACTGGAAAGATCGCACCACGTGCGTACTGTTTGGTGACGGTGCCGGTGCGGTCGTGCTGGGGCCTTCACGCGGCACCGCGCAGATCATCGGCACCAAACTTTATGCCGAAGGCGCCCACGCGCATCTGCTGTGTATCCCCGAGAAGGAGTGCGCTCCCGGCGAGACCGCCCCCGATGCCCCGCGACCGCCGCGCACCATTACCATGAAGGGCCGCGAGATTTTCAAAAATGCCGTGCGCGAAATGGAGCAAGCGGCCCGCGAGATCCTCGATCACCACCAAATCGACGCCGCAGCGATCGATTGCGTAATCCCCCACCAGGCCAATCTGCGCATCATCGCGGCGATCGGCCAGTACCTCAAACTTCCGCCCGAGCGCTTTTTCGTTAATCTCGAGCGCTACGGCAACACCTCGGCCGCGTCCATCCCTCTGGCCCTTGACGAGGCGCGCAGCACAGGTCGCATCAAACCGGGTGACACCACCCTGCTGGTCGCCTTTGGGGCAGGCTTGACCTATGGTTCCGCACTGGTTCGCTGGTAATTATTTACGACATGTTCACCTCAATAGCTCGCGCCCTTTCCTCACTCGCCGTTTTAGGCCTAGCGTTGGCGCTGATTCCGCTTGCGGACCTAAGAGCCGACTTGGTCTGGACTCCCCAAACCGGTTGGAAAGCCGAGGGCGGTTTGCTCGCCGGCGCACTCCCCGAGCCGGATCGCAACGCGCAGGATGCCATGAACAAGGCCCGCGCCGACGAGGAGCAAGGGCGCCGTTCGGCGGCGATGAAGCGCTACGAAAAGGTCGCCAAGAAGTACCCCAACTCTGTCTATGCGGCTGAAGCCCTGTTTCGCTCCGCGCACATCCGGTACACCCGCCGCCAGTACGTCAAAGCCTTCGACTCCTTCCAGGATGTCGTCTCCAAGTATCCCAACTCCCCTCGTTTTAACACTATCATCGGCGAGCAATACCTCATCGCCAACGCCCTTCTTGAGGGTAAACGCCCGCGTTACTTCGGCTGGATTCCCGGCTTCAAAAACCGCTCCAAGGGCATCGAGTTCTTCGAGAAGATCGTCGAAACCGCGCCCCACAGTGAATACGCCCCGCTATCCCTGATGAACGTGGCTCGCGGCCACCAGAAACTCGGCGAGCCCGACGAGGCCATTGATGCGCTTGATCGTATGATCAACGACTATCAACAAAACCTGCTCGCCCCCGACGCTTACCTGAAACTCGCCCAAACCCACGCCTCCCTGGTGCAGGGTCCGGCTTACGACCAGGCGTCCACCCAGCAGGCGATCACCTATTACCAAGACTTCCTGATCCTGTTCCCCTCCGACACCAATATTCCCGCCGTGGACAAAGGTTTAACCGAGGTGCGCAAGACGTTCTCCGAAAGCAAAATCGTGATCGGCGATTTCTACTTCTACAAACGCGACAACTTCAAGGCCGCGCGGGTACTCTACAACGAGGCGATCACCGCCTATCCGGACTCCTCCGTCGCCGAAGAGGCTCGCCAGCGCCTGGCTGCCGTCGAGAAAAAGGAAATCAAAGCCAAAGCCGCAGCCCTCCCGCCGCCCCCCGCAATTCCCCGCCCCAAGCCAAAACGCAGCTTCTGGCTGTTCTAATTCCACCTGGGTTGCTGTTGCGACCTCCCCCTTCCCTATGCGCGCATCCCTGTTCTTCGGTTTTATCGGCCTGCTCTTCTTCACCGGCTGCGCCAACTATCAGCTCGGCACCGGCGGCAAGGTCGCCTTCCGCACGCTCTACGTCGCCCCTGTGGTCAACGAGAGCAACCTGCCCCAAGCCGTTGCCATCATCAGCACCCAACTGCGCGAGTCCTTCCTGCAAGACTCCCGCATCATCCTCGTCAACACTCCCGAGGAGGCCGAGGCCACCCTCACGGTTCGCCTGACCAAATACGGCCGCACGGGAAAAACCGGACGCCGTGACGACACCGGCCTGGCGCGTAATTTTGATGTCACCATCGAGGCCGAGGCCTCCTTGCGCGACAACCGCGACAACCATTTCATTTTCGAAAACCGCAAGGCTGCGGCTTCGCGTGAAGTCTTTGGCGATAGCGGCCAGCTTCAGGCCGAATACAACAACGTCCCCTTGCTCGCCGAAATACTGGCGAAAAACATCCGCAGCGCCACGCTCGACACTTGGTAAAAGTCGGCACCCAGGCCTGCGGTCTGCCGAGCGGTTTACGGCGAACACCGGTTAGTGACAGGCCCGATTGGCGAGTTTCGGCTTTCCAAGGCACGAACCCGGCGCTGATTGTTGGGCCCAATGCACGCCTCGATTCTTGCCCCTTCTATTCTTGCTGGTGACCACGCGAACCTCGCGGCCAGCGCCCAGATCGTGGAATCCGTCGGTGTTGCGTGGATCCACCTCGACATCATGGACGGCCACTTTGTGCCGAACATGACCTTCGGCCCGCAAACGGTCGCCGCGCTGCGCAAGGGCTCCAAGCTGTTCTTCGACACCCACCTGATGCTGGCAGAGCCGCAGCGTTACATCGAAGCGTTCGCCAAGGCCGGTTCCAACCTCATCAGCATCCACATCGAGCCCGCCTACGATCACGCCGCCACCCTTAAGCGGATCCGCGAACTGGGTTGCCAAAACGGCATCGTGCTCAATCCCGGCACCCCCGCCGAGGCCATCGAACCCTTCCTCGACCAAGTCGACTTGGTGCTGGTGATGACCGTGCAACCCGGCTTTGGCGGCCAGCCCTTCCGCCGCGACATGTTGCCCAAGATCGCCCAAATCGACGCCTGGCGCCGCGAACGCGGGCTCAACTTCCGCCTTGAGGTGGACGGCGGCATCGACCT
>JBIIMH010000230.1:0-4209 GCA_044338095.1 Rariglobus sp.
TAAGTCGCCGTCCTGCTCAAAATAAGCCGCATCGGAACCTGTTTAGTGGGTAATTGTGTGGCAGCGATCGAGGGTGGGCCCACCTCCGTGTGGGCTGGCTCGAAAATCCGTAAAAGTAGCGCAGACTTCCAGTCTGCTTATATCCCTTGCCTTGGGCTGACGCGGGGCAGATTGGAAGTCTGCGCTACTTCCCGATTACGGGCGACACGCAGGTCGTCCCTCCAGGGGCCTGGCACCCAGTTACGGATAGCAGCCCCACGCCAAGCAACAGGATGACAATAGGGGGTTTCATAAAAAGAAAGTACCCGTGAACAACGCGGAGGGTTTCCCCGAAAACGGGCCGGGTTATCCCTTATAGTCCGGCCGCAGCGCCGCGAGATCGGGGTCGGTTGCCGCCTCGGCTCTCCAGGCGGGTTCGCGGGCGAAAACCGTTTTGAGTCGGCGCATGGCCTCGGGCAGATCGCCCAGCAGGCAGAAGTAGCAAGCCAAGTTGTAACCGACCAGCGCGCTGGGCTGCGTTATGGCACGCTCGCCACGCAGGAGCACATCACGGGCGGCGCTGACCTGCTGTTGCTCGCGCAAGGCATAAGCCCACGCGATCCACGGGCGCTCCTGCTTGGGGTCGAGCTCGATGGCTTGATGCGCGAGCAGCGGCACCTCGTCCCAAACCTCCTCGAGCATGGCGATTTCCAGACGGGCTGGCAGGCTGTCGGCGTGCAACAACTCGGCCGGGCTCAGGTGCGCCAACTCCTCGCGAGCCGCGGTCCCCAACCCCAGTGCGATAAAACCCAGGGTGTAATCGATGTGTTTGCGCGCGGATATCAAGCGAGGCCGAAGCAAAACCACGCCGCCCTCGGTTCGCCACCCCAAAGATTCGGTCCAACCGCCCGCACTTAACGCAGGTGCCGCCACGTCTCGCCGCAGACACCGCTCAAGCCGCTCGGACCAGCAGGGTGATCTCGGTGATACGTTCGATCACCCGCGCCAGTTCGTCGAGCTGGGCTCGGGTGGCGCTCATCTTGGTGCGAAACTCAGCGAACATGCTCACCAGCGCCGCACTTTGGGGGATGCGTGCGGTTTCGGTATTACCCAATACCTGAGTCATTTCGATGATCAGCGCAGTGCGCGTGATCGTATCCCGATCCTCGCATAAGCGGGGCAAAATTCCGCGCAACGACTCCATCGCCCGCAGCGTTCCCTCGCTGCTCGCGGCGAAGCACTCCTCAAGCACCTGCAACTCACCCGGATCGCCTGCACCCGGGTTGGCCGCCTGCTCGGCCTGACAGAACAGGATCATCTCCATTTGCAGATGCGCCACGGAAATCTGGGTGTTCACCACCTCGGTCATGCGCACCACTTCATCGATGTGCCGATGCAGCGCGTCGGTGCCCGCAGCCATCTGGACGGCGCACTCGCCAAGGAAACCCGCCACCACGCCCAACCCTTTGCCGAGTTCGCCAAAACGATCGGCGGTGATGTTCACGTTAACCGAGTGCAGCCGGAAGCCCTCGGCGATGGAAAGAACGGCTGCCGCCTTTTGTTGCAGCCCCTGATTGAGCGCAACAAAGCCCTGGAGCTGCCGAAACAGGGCGGCAATTCGGTTGTAGGCCGGCACACCCGTGGAGCCGAAGGGGGTGCGCGCGCTCATCTCCTGGCTCAAGGCCAACTGGGAAAAAGAATCGTAATCTCTGAAACCCAGCCCGGCGAGGGCACCAAGGGCCACCGTGAGGCTGGCGGCCACGGCCTGCTTCTCGGTTCCACCGGCGGCGAGGGTGTCGTTTTCGCACGCCAGCATGGCCTGGTAAAGCGCCTCAACCTTGCCTAGCAGCGCTGTGGTGGGCTTAAAGCGGACCGACAGGTAACGCTGATTACTTGCGGCGACGGCAACGACGAAAACCCAATAAAACCGGCCGTCCTTGGCCATGTTTTTAACATAGCCCGCGAAGGGTCGCCCCTGATGGAGATTGGCCCACAGCAGGGCGAAAGCCGCCCGAGGCATGTCGGGGTGGCGGATGATGTTGTGCGGCTGGCCGTAGAGCTCCGCCTTGCTGAATCCACTCACGCGCGCAAAAACATTGTTACCACAGAGGATTACGCCTTTGGCATCGGTCGTGGAGAAAAAGATTTCGTTGGCGTTAAACTCTCTGGCCTCGGCGAGCGGAGGGATCGGTCGGACGTTCATGGGGTGAGCTGAAATGAAGGGAAAAGCCGGCCACGCCGATGGGCGGCCAGGATAACTTCCAGCGTAAATCGGCACAGTTGGGGTTTTTCTTAAGCCGAACGCATCGTTTACCTCATTCAAATGACGATGCAGCCCCACGCAAACCAGCAACCCCAAGATGACAACCAGGCCGAAGGTCAGGCCACCGGGCGCATCCGCGAAATCCGTAACCGATCCGCTGGTAGCCGAGGAGTTGACAGGGATTAAGGCGCACCGGAAAAGTGTTACCTTCCCATGAAACACGTGCGCGCCGCCTTTGTTTTCCTCGTCCTCAGCCTGTCGACGGTCTGGTCCCAGACCGCGGCCCCCGCTACCGCCGACACCGCCGTGCCGTCCGGCTCCCCCTCGTCCGCCGAGCTTGCCACCCAGGCCGCAGCGGCGCTCGCCTACAAACCCCACGCCGCGCCTGGCAGTGATTATCTTGAGCAATTGGTCGACGCCATTCTCGCGCTTTTTAACGTTCGAAGCAGCGGCAACTCCTGGCAGCACTACGCAATCGCGGCGACCCTGCTCGTCGCCTTCTACCTGCTGCGCCGCGTTGTGACCCAGTGGATCTTCGGCCTCCTCAGAAAACTGGCGTCGCACACCTCGACCACCTTCGACGACAAGCTGTTTCCCGCGCTGGAACCGCCCACTGCAACTTTCATTGCCCTGCTTGGATTATTCGCTGCGGTCAAGGTTCTCAAGCTTCCCACCTCAGGCGACGACATCCTTGATGTCGCCATGACGGTGGCCTTTTCGGTGTGTGTATTCTGGACGCTCCTACGAACCCTCAACGCCTTCCTCGACCACCTGGCCGAAATCGCCAACGAGAAAAAATCGGGTGTCGCCGCCTTTCTGCCCTGGATCAAAAAAACGCTGGTCACCGTGTTCGTTGTGCTGGGCGTGCTGATGATCGCCCAAAGCCTGGGCGCCAACGTGAAGGCCTTTCTCGCCGGTCTGGGCATCGGCGGCCTGGCCTTCGCCCTCGCCGCCCAGGACACCATCGCCAACTTGTTCGGCTCCGTGGTGGTCGCCATCGACCAGCCGTTTAAACTCGGTGAGACTGTTAAAATCGGCGCATTTACCGGCACGGTCGAGGATATCGGCCTGCGCTCCACCAAGCTGCGCGCCGTGGACAAATCCCTGATCGTCTTGCCCAACAAAATGGTCGCCGCCGAGGTGGTCACCAACCTTGCACGGTTCATTGAACGACGCGTCGAACAGGTCATCGGCCTGACCTACGACACTTCACCCGAACAAATGGAGGCCATCGTCGAGGACTTCCGCCAAATCCTGCTCAATGAAGCCGAGATCGACCCGACTTCGATTCACGTTTATTTCCGCGATTACAGCGCGTCGTCAATCGATGTGTGGATCGTGTACATCGCGCGCGACCCGGATTTCCCCAAGCACATGCGCCTTCGTCAGCGCATCAACCTGGCCATCATGCGCGCCGTGCAGGCCCGCGGACTCTCCTTCGCCTTTCCAACGCAGACACTCGAACTGAGCGCCAAAACAACCCAGTCCCTGGCGCTGCGTCAAAAAAACGGCACCTGATTCCACTGACGCCGCAGGCCCCGCGCCGCTTGCGACGAGCCCAATCGGGCTTTCTGGTTTGACGCTGATTGCCAGCTAGCAGCGGCGGGCGAACTCACCGATGAAGCGGTCCACATTTGGGCCGGTGACCTGACACCGGATGTCACGGCGCAGGCCGTGGACATGCTGCGTTAACTTCAAATTCACACCCCACTTTTCCCCCAGCCGAACAATCCGGCGAACGCGCTCACGCTCCCATAGCCAGCAACTCAGACCGACGGAAATGGGATTGGGCGATTGGGGCTTCGATTTGTGAGTGATCGAGGTTTTCATGGGAGCCTTGGGGATGTTGCAATTACTGGGCCAAATCCACCGTCGCTACTACCATCGCCCCGCCGCCCTTGAACTTTAGCAAAATTTTCACTTTTCCCGGCCAAAAGCGAACGCCCGATACAAGTTCCACGGAACGG
>JBIIMH010000231.1:0-4205 GCA_044338095.1 Rariglobus sp.
GTTCAGGAAGACCATCGGCGTGGTCGGTTTCGGCCGCATCGGTGGCGAAGTCGCCAAGCGCGCCCAGGCCTTCGGCATGCGCGTGCTCGCCTACGATCCTTACCTCGCGCCTGCCCGCGCCAAGGCCATGCAGGTCGAGTCGGTTACCCTCGATGAGCTGCTCACCCAGTCGGACTACATCACGGTTCACATGCCGATGACCGACGACACCCACCACATGATCAACGAGGCCGCCTTCGAGAAGTGTAAGAAGGGCCTGCGCATCTTCAATTGCGCCCGCGGTGGTATTATTAAGGAAACCGCCCTGATCGCCGCCCTCAAATCTGGCAAAGTCGCCGCCGCCGGCCTCGACGTTTTCGAGGAAGAGCCCCTCGCCAAGGACAGCGAACTGCGCTCGTTGCCCAACGTCGTGCTCACCCCCCACCTCGGCGCCTCCACCAGCGAGGCCCAGGAAGCGGTCGGTATCGAGGTCGCCGAACAGATCGCAGACCTGCTCACCAGCGGTGCCGTGCGCAACGCCGTTAACCTGCCCTCGGTCGATGCCGCCACCGCCAAGATGCTCGCCCCGTACATCGATCTCGGCACCAAGCTCGGCACCCTTGTCCAGCAGATCGCCCCCGCGCAGATCGCCACCCTGCGTATCACCTACGCCGGCAAGATCGTCGAAATCGATGCTAACGCGATCACGCGCTCCATTGAGCGCGGGTTCCTCCGCCGCATCAGCGAGGACGTCAACACCGTCAACGCTCCCTTCGTTCTACAGCGCCTCGGCATTCAGGCCGATGTGATCAGCAGCAACGTGGCCTGCGATTACTCCGAGCTGATCACCGTCGAAGCCATCAACGCCGCCGGCGAAGTCTTCTCGGCTTCCGGCACCCTCATCGGCAAGGCCAACGAGCCGCGCATCGTCGGCATCAACGGCCGCGAGGTCGAGGTTGCCGCCGAAGGCAAGCTGCTGGTTCTCGAAAACATCGACCAGCCCGGCATGGTCGGTGCGGTTGGCACCCTGCTCGGCAAGGACAAGGTTAACATCGCCGACATGTCCCTGAGCCGTCTCACCCCGGGCGGCACCGCCTACATGGTGGTGCGCGTCGACACCGAGCCGAGCGAGGCTGCCCGCAACGAAATCAAGGGCAACCCGGCCATCAAACAGGCCAAGTTCATCCAGCTCTGATTGTAACCTAAGGTAGGTGCCTCTTTTTGGGCGATGGCTGTGTGCCATCGCCCACCGGTGAGCGCCTACCTGTTTTTTTCCCATGTTGATCCCCCTGACTATCGCCGCGCTTTTCGGTTACCTATTGGGTGCCATTCCGTTCGGTTACATCGTGGCGCGTGCCTACGGGATTAACATCTTCGAGCACGGCAGCAAAAGCCCGGGCGCGACCAACGTGAAGCGCGTGCTGGGCAAGCGCGCCGGCAACACCGTGTTCGCTCTCGATGCGCTCAAGGGCGCGGCCGCCGCCGGTTGGCCACTGCTGTTTGCCCAATGGGCTGCTTACAAGAGCGCTGCTTCATCCATCGCCACCGTGGCTGCCGCCGCCCACCAGGAGACGACCTGGACGATTTTCGTCGCCAACGTCAAAGTGCTCACCCCCGAAACCGTGATTCCTGCGGCAGTGGTCGGGCTACTGTGCGCGGTGATCGGGCACGGGTTTTCGTGCTTCACGCGCTTTAAAGGCGGCAAGGGCGTGGCCACCTCCGCCGGTGGTTTTGTGGTGCTCATGCCGGTGGTGACGCTGATCGCCTTGGCCGTGTGGCTGGTGACCTTTTACACCTCCCGCTACGTTTCCCTGGCCTCGATTGTGGCGGCGGCGGCGATTCCGCTGGCGGCATTTTTACTCAAGGCGCCCACGCTGGTCGTTGGGTTGGCGGTGGCCATTGGTGTGTTTGTGATCGTGTTGCACCGCGCCAACATCAAACGCCTGCTCGCCGGCACCGAAAACCGCTTCGTTAAAAAGTCGCCTGCCGACGCCTGTTGAGTTTCGGCGAGCGCCGCGTCCGCCGAACGTGGTGGGGGCGATTCGTTCGTGGTTCGCACAAGCGTTCTCGCCCGTCAGTGATTTGCGCGCATCGCTCTTTGTTATGCCCAAGCCTGAAACCGGCTTGATGGGAATTTACCTCTGGCGTCCACTTGAGACCAATTAAGACCAAAATGAAAATTTACTTCATGGGTATTTGCGGGACGGCGATGGGCAACGCCGCGTTGCTCGCTCGCGCTGCCGGCCACGATATTCTCGGCGCCGACACCGGCGTTTATCCGCCCATGAGCACGGTGCTCGCCGATGCCGGCATCGTTTTGCACGAGGGCTACGACCCCGTCCGGCTTGCCCGGCTCGCCCCCGATCTGGTGGTGATCGGCAACGCCATGTCGCGCGGAAACCCCGAGGTCGAGTGGCTCCTCGATGAGCGCGCGATTCCCTTCACCTCGCTGCCCGCGCTGCTGAACAGCACCGTGTTGTCCACGCGCAAAAACATCGTCGTGTGCGGCACCCATGGCAAAACCACCACGACCGCCCTCACCGCCTTTCTGCTCCGTGAAAACGGCCGCGATCCGGGCTTCCTCATCGGGGGCGTGCCTCTGGATCCACCCGTGGGCAACCACCTCGGTTCGCCCGCCGATCCCTTCGTCATCGAGGGCGACGAGTACGACAGCGCGTTTTTCGATAAACGCTCCAAGTTCATCCACTACGCCCCGCATGTCGCGGTGTTGAACAACCTCGAGTTTGACCACGCCGATATATTCCGCGACCTGCCCGATGTGCAGCGCACCTTTTCCCACCTCACGCGCATCGTCCCGCGCAACGGTTTTATTGTCCTCAATGGCGACGACGACAACCTGCGCGCCCTCGGCCCGCTCGCCTGGACACAGGTGGTGCGCGTGGGCCAAGGCGAGGGCAACGATGTGCGGATTGTGGATTTCACCGAGACGCCCGCCGGGGTGAGTTTTCGCCTGCTTTGGGGCGGGGTTGAGTGGGGCGCGCTGAATTGGTCAATTCCCGGTCTCTACAACGTCCGCAATGCCGCCATGGCGGCGACCGCGGCGGCGTTGGCCACCCAGCCGACCGCGCCCACGAGTTTTTCGCTCGCGCCCCTGGCCCGTTTTCGCGGCGTCAAACGCCGGCAGGAAGAGCGCGTGCGCACCGCCGGACTCACCGTGATCGAGGATTTCGGCCACCACCCGACGGCGCTGGCCGAGACGCTCAAATCGTTTCGCAACCGCTTTCCTGGGCAGGTGCTGACCGCCGTGTTTGAGCCACGCAGCAACACTGCGCGTACTAATACGCTGCAAGCCGGGTTTATGTCGGCCTTGGCGCTGGCCGATGAAGTTTACCTCGGTGCGGTTAATCGGGCCGAAAAGCTCAAAGCCGACGAACGCTTCGACACCGTGGCGGTGATGTCGCATCTGGAATCCTGCGGCGTGCGTGCGGCCAGTGCACCGACCAACGCGCTGCTTTTGGACAACTTGGTAGCCGCCACATTGCCTGCCTCCAGCGCCAAGCCGCGCTTGGTGGTTTTCTTTAGCAACGGCAGCTTCGACGGCATCATCGCCAACTACGTAAAACAGGCCGCCGTGGGGTAGTGGGCAGTAACATTCAAAGAGTCGTGGCTGGATATCCGACACCTTAAATGTTACCTCCTACTTGGTTTTCAATTAACCTCCCAACTGGAACCCTAGAAGAGTCTTAATTTTACCGGACACTCACAGTTTTGCGTTGAAGAAGCCCATGCGGAGGCATTCGATCTGGCGTTCCCCCTATGTTTATACCAGCACGCCCCCCCGTGCGTGAGGCCCGCCTTCAATTTCAGGCACCTGCACGAGCGTTTACCCTAATTGAATTGCTGACCGTGATCTCGATCATCGCGATCCTGTCCGCCATCAGTGTTAACGTAATAAAAGGAGTCAAAGAGCGCTCCTCCGTGGGCCTGGCGAAGGCCGAACTCGCCGCCCTTTCGCAGGCGCTGGAAATGTACAAACTCCCGTACGGCGACTACCCGCAGACGGGCAATGCCTCAAATTCATCTCTTTCAAAAGCGGTGGCTTCGGCCACGGACGCCCAAGGCATTCTTTTTAACGCGCTAACCGGTAAGCGCGGGCCCTTGTCGACTAATGTTCCAATAGATGGCAAGGCGTTCGTGGACTTGGCGCGGTGTAGGTTACAAGATCCTGCCACACTGACGGCAACTGTCGAAACTCAAGCAGCCAA
>JBIIMH010000232.1:0-4202 GCA_044338095.1 Rariglobus sp.
GAGCTCGGCAATCGCTTCTTTCATCGCGGGGTCATCGTGGTGGCCCTTAACGTCGATGAAAAAAAGGTAATCCCAGGGCCGGCGTTTGCTCGGGCGGGATTCGACTTTGGAAAGGTTAATCCCCCGTTCGCCGAAGGGTTTTAACATCTTCAACAGCGAGCCGGAGTGCGCCGCAGCTTCATCACCGAGGGAGATCACCAGACTGGTGAGATCGCGTCCGCCGCCCACGGGGCCGGAGGCTTTTTTGCCGATCACAAAAAAGCGCGTGGTGTTGTCGGACTGGTCTTGGATACCACGCGCCAGCACGGCGACGTCCTGGTGTTGCGCCGCCAGTTCGGAAGCGATGGCGGCCGCGCCCGGGGTGTCTTTGGCGATTTGCACCGCACGCGACGTGCTGGAGGTGTCGATGAGTTGCGCGTGTGGCAGGTGGCGTTGCAGCCAGTGGCGACACTGGGCGAGCGCCTGGTCTTTGGAGTAAACCTTTTCGATCTGCGCCAGCGGGCTCGCCGATATCAGCGCATGGTTAATCTCCAAAACCACCTGAGCCACCACTTTGAGGTCGCTCACCACAAAGCTGTCGAGCGCCTCGCGCACGGAGCCTTCGGTGGAGTTTTCGATCGGGATGAGGCCGTAGTCGGCTTCGCCTTTTTCCACGGCGGTGAAAATGTCGGCGATGGTCGCAATCGCGGCGTAATCAACGCTGGCGCCAAATTTCTTGATGGCCGCGGCATGCGTGTAGGTCGACTCCGGCCCGAGGTAGGCGATGAGCAGGGGTTTTTCGAGGGCGATAGCCGCCGACATGATTTCGCGGTAAATGGCGCGCAGGGCTTCGGGCTTGATGGGGCCTTGGCTCAGCCCGGTGACCTTGCGAAAAACGGCGTCCTCGCGCTCGGGCACGTAGATCTGGCCACCGGAGTCGCGTTTGAGTTTACCGATCTCGGCGGCCAGGGAGAGGCGGCTGTTGAGCAACTCGACGATTTGGCGATCGTGGGCGTCAATTTGATCGCGGATGGGTTGAAGCGGGTCGGACATGGGTTAGGCGGAAGTGGATTGGCCGGCGGCGGGAGCGGCGGGGGACTCGGGATGCGGTTCAACGTGGGCGACCTCGACGGGGAACAGGCTGGGCGAATCGCCTTCACCGTCTTCCAGCGGCAGGCCCATTTCGTTGTCGGTGGGAGGCTTGGCGTTGATGGCGTTTTTGAGCCATTCGTCGATCTGGCGCGGGGTGAGCACATCGGAGGCGGGCAGTTCGACGAGGGATTTAACCCCGAGGAATTCCAGAAATTGATCGGTGGTGCCGTATTGCAGGGGGCGACCCGGAAGGTCGGCGCGACCGACGATATAAACGAGTTCGCGTTCGAGGAGTTTGTTAAGGCCGGCCTCGGCCGAAACGCCGCGAATCGTCTCGATTTCGGTGCGGGTGACCGGCTGGCGGTAGGCAATTATCGCCATGGTTTCGAGCGCCGACTGGGTGAGCTTGGTCGGTGCGGGTTCGTCGCGCAGGATGCGAATCCAGCGGGCAAAACGCGGGTGCGTCACCAGGCGGTAACCGCTGGCGCCGTCGATGAGCAGGTAAATGTCGTCGGAGGCGCGTAGTTCGGCGGCGAGTTGATCCATCGCCTCGCGGATCTGGGTGGCGGTGATGAGCGCCGGGACGTTTTGGTAAAGGTCGGCGTCGGTTTCGCTGGGGGCGACGAGGAGCACCTCGGCGGCTTCGTTGCCGATCGGAGCGGGTGCGTCGGAGTCGGCTGCGGCGCCCTCGGCCGTGGGATCAACGATCGCGGTGCTCACCGTGGCTTGGTCATGGAACCGCGCGAACGCGGTCTGGATGTCTTTGACCGTGAGGGGTTGGCTCGATGAGAAGAGCAGTGCCTTGAGCACTTTTTGGAGTTGGAACGCCATGCGAAATAAAAGCCGAGAGTGAGGGGCGCGCCGAAAGCCGAGGCAACCCTGAATCAGCAGCGCATCGCGAGCAGCGCCTCCGCACTCCGAGTTGAACGTTGGGTGTTCAATGTTGGATGTTGAACGTTCTCCGTGCCGCTCAGTGCATCCGGAGCAAAGCCCCCCGGATCAACGTCCAACATCCAACATTCAACATTGAACCTTCAACAACCAGCCGAGGACTGGGCAAGAGGCCTCCGGCCGGTTGAACCGCGACACCGTTTAACTCAAATCTCGCAACGAGCCGAAATCGGGGTCGTTGAGCCGCTTGTAGGTGCGCACGATCATGCCGTCGGTCAGCCCGGCCAGCCAATCGCAGATGCGCCGGGCCTTGCCGTCGACGGTCGTCTCCGCCTCAACCAACCGGCCGACCCGAGGTGGCAGAATATTGATCACGCGCGGGCCTTTTTCGACGTAGTTGCGCCAGCACGATTCCCACAGGCTAAACAAAACCTTGCGTGCCTTGTGCTCGATTTGCTGAAGCTGCGGGCTTTCGAAAATGAGGTCGTTGGCCATCTGCTTGTAAAACTGCGCCTCACGCAACGCGGCCGGCGCCACCACCAGTTCAAAGGCGTAGCGGTGGGTTCGCCCCGCCATAAAATTGCGCCTGGGGCGCAGACGGCAGGACGTGATAAAGCCCCCAGTTTTCTCCGAAAACACCGCTTCGAGGCGGTCGCTGCGGATCACGTTGATCAAGGTTTCCAGGTGCTGCTGCCCTTCCGTATCGACGCCCACCTTGGCCGCCCAGCTTTCGATGCGATCGCTGGTGAGAAACCCCGCCTTCGCCCCGTCGACGATGTCGTTAAGCGAATACGCGGCGTCATCCGCCCAGTCCATAATCTGGCACTCCACGCTCTTAAATCCGTTTAACTCCTCCTCGCCATGGAGCTCCGCAGGGATCGCCGCATCACCGAAGACAAAATCGCGGTAAATCGACTGTGCGTCGTAGAGGAAATGCTTGCTCGGAGGACAGGTGAATTCGCGGTGCAGTTTTTTGTATTTCAACACCCCGTCGAGCAGGGCGCGGGTGGGCTGCATGCCGCGCACGCTGGACTCGTCCTGGTAAAGCGTCTCGGTGAGCAAGTGCAGGGTCTGCGCGTTGCCCTCGAAACCACCGTGCGGCTTCATCAACTCCTGCAAGGTGCGCTCGCCCGAATGGCCAAACGGCGGGTGCCCCAAATCGTGCGAAAGGCAAACGCCCTCAACCAGGTCTCCATCGATAAAAAAGTCCGGACCGAGCGGCCCGCCCTGGGTTTTCAGGTAGTGGCAAATCGAGCGGCCGATCTGCGCAACCTCCATGGAATGCGTCAGCCGGGTGCGGTAAAAGTCGTACTCGCCCGAAAGGAACACCTGCGTTTTCGACTGCAGTTTGCGAAAAGCCTGGGCATGGATAACCCGGTCGCGGTCGACCTGAAACGCCGTGCGGTAGTCGCTTTTGCGCGCGCCGCCCCAGACTTCTTGATCAAAGGCGTTATAAAAACGGTTGGTCATGCGTGTGAATTTCAAGGGATTTCCACCCGTTTCGGCGGCGGAAACCTCCTTGCGGCAGGCTTATCCGCCCGCCGAATTCATCAGAACTTCAGCCCCAACTCGTCGACGCGCTTGCGCAGGGTGGCGCGGGTCATGCCGAGCTTCTCCGCCGCCTTGAGCAGGTTGCCGCCGGTAGCACCCAGCACGCGCCCAATCATCTCGCGTTCCAGGCGCGCCAAAATCGGCTCGGGGTGCTGGCTCAACTCAACGTGCAAAAAGTCCAGCGCCCGCTCGACACTCAGCGGCGCGTCGCCGTCGGCGATGCTTTCGGCAACCACCTGGGCGTTGGCCAGCGCGGCGCTTTCCACTGCCGCAGTGCGGGCGACTTCAAAGGGCGCCGCCGAGTTGCCGGTCATCGCCGAAAGGGCGGTCGCTCCAGCTGACTCACGCACCTCCAAGGGCAAATCCTTGAGTAAAATCGTGTCGCCCTGGGCGATCACCGCGCTGCGATACACCACGTTTTCCAGCTCGCGCACGTTGCCCGGCCAACGGTACCGCGTGAGCACCTCCATGGCCTCGGGCGCGACCTTGCTCGTGCGCGCCTTTTTCTGCTTAACCAGGTTTTGCAGGCAGAAATCCACGATCTGCGGCACGTCGGTGACGCGTTCGCGCAACGACGGCATGCGGATGCGCACCACGTTGAGCCGGTAATACAGGTCTTCGCGGAAGGTTTTTAACTTCACCATTTCCTCAAGATCCTTGTTGGTCGCGGCGAGGATGCGCACGTCGAC
>JBIIMH010000233.1:0-4196 GCA_044338095.1 Rariglobus sp.
CAAGCTGGTGGAGTTTCAGATAAAATCAGGCATTAACGGACTTGTTCCTGTCGGCACCACCGGCGAATCGCCCACCCTTTCCCACGAGGAACACCTCGATGTGATCCGCGCGGTGATTGAAACCACGCGAGGACGCGTTCCCGTCATCGCCGGCACCGGCTCCAATTCGACCAAGGAGGCCGTTGAGCTCACCACCCTCGCCACCGAGGCCGGCTCCGATGCCGTCCTGGTTGTCGCCCCCTACTACAACAAGCCGTCGCAGGAGGGCGTTTACCGCTATTTCGCGGCGGTCGCCGAGGCCACCGACAAACCGCTCATCCTTTATTCCATCCCCGGGCGCTGTGGGATCGAGATCGGCGTTCCCGTCATCGAGCGCCTTCGTGCCAAATACCCGCACGTACGCTTCATCAAGGAGGCCGGCGGTTCGGTCGATCGCGTCGACCAAATCAAACACGCGCTGGGCAAGGACATGACCGTGCTCAGCGGCGACGACAGCCTCACCCTGCCCTTCATGGCCGTCGGCGCCGAGGGCGTGATCAGCGTCGCCTCCAATCTGTTCCCCAAGCAGGTCGTTCAATTGGTCAACGCCTGCTTGGACCACGATCTCGCCAAGGCCACCAAACTCCACCGCAAGCTTTACCCCGTGTTTAAAACCTTGTTCATCGAACCGAATCCGGTGCCGGTTAAATTCGCCCTCGCGCGTGCCGGTATCCTCCACTCCGACCTCGTGCGCCCACCGCTCACCGAGCTCACCAAGCCAAGCGAGCAGAAACTCCTGGCTGTACTCAAAACCTTTGGTAAATAAACACCATGCCTCTGCGTATCGCTCTCATCGGGGCAAAGGGCCGTATGGGCCAAGCCATTACCGCCGCAGCCCAAGAATCAGGTGCCATTATCGCCGCAGCACTGGATTCCGGTGACGACCTGGCTGCCGGCATCGCTCAGGCCGATGTCATTATCGACTTCAGCTCGCACCACATCACCGCAGAGGTGATTCGCCTCGCCCGGGAGGCCGGCAAGCCGCTGGTCATCGGCACCACCGGCCATGCCGCCGATGCGAAAAAGCTGCTGCTCGCCCAGGCCGCCCAGATCCCCACGGTCTGGTCGGGCAACTATTCGGTTGGGGTAAACCTGCTCTTCGCCCTCACCCGCCGTGCCGCCTCGGTGCTCGGCTCGGACTACGATTGTGAAGTCGTGGAAATGCACCACCGCTTCAAAAAGGACGCGCCCAGCGGCACCGCCGCGCGCCTGCTCGAAATCATTTTGGAAGAGCGCAAGCTCACCGCCGAGGCCCTGCGCCACGGCCGCGAAGGCATCACCGGCGAACGCACCGCCACGGAGGTGGGCATCCATGCGTTGCGCGGTGGCGACGTGGTCGGCGACCACACCGTGATGTTTGCCGCACTCGGCGAACGCATCGAGCTGACGCACAAGGCCTCCGACCGCGGTATATTCGCCCGTGGCTCGATCCGCGCCGCCCTTTGGCTCATCGACCGCCCCGCCGGAGTTTACGATATGCAGGACGTGCTCGGGCTGCGCTAGTCGCACCAATCCGCTTCGGCCTTTTTTCCCATGATCACCTCCATCCACGGCCTGCTCACGGCGGCAACACCCCTGCACGCCATTATCGAGCTCAACGGGTTCGGCTACGAGGTGAACATCCCCGTGACCACGGCGGAAAAACTCCCCGTCACCGGCTCGACGGTGAAACTGCATACCCACGTGATTTACCGTGAGGATGCGCAGACTCTCTATGGTTTTGCGACCCCAGCTGAGCGCGATTTTTTCCGCCTCATGATCGAGCATGTGACCGGTGTAGGGCCCAAGATGGCACTGACCATCATGAGTAAGCTTTCACTTCCCTCGCTGCAGAGCGCGATCGGCAGCGGTGACATTGCGACCTTGGCCAAATGCCCGGGCATTGGCAAAAAAACCGCCGAACGCCTGGTGATCGAATTGCGCGCCAAGGTGGGTGTCACCGGCTCAGCCGAAACCGTACTTTCGGCCAGTGGAACCGGCAGCGAGGCGCCAGCGGCCAAGGCCGACACCAAGATGCGCGACGCGGTGCTTGCGCTCGGTGCACTCGGCTACAAGACCGCCGATGCCGATGAGGCGATCCGGCGTGCGATGCTGGCTTTGGGGCCGAAGGCGACGACCGAACAGCTGATCAAGAAAGCGCTGAGCGCGTAAGGGCCGGTCGCGTTCACTATCAGCTGAATTGGCCGAGGACGGCCAACCCTATAACGGGCTGTTTGTGTTGGCCATCCCTGGCCAAAATCCACGATACGCTAAATACGAACGCGATTTAGAATAAGGCCCAAGCGAATGGATCAGTGACCGCTTTTTGTGTCATTTCGTGTTTTTTGTGGCCAATGGGTTGGGGACGACGCTCACGCCAAACTGATTTAACCCCGCACCGAAAGATACTCGGCTTTAGTTGCCACCCTGCGCTTGACTCCACCTGCCTGCATCCGGCAGGGTCACCCACTCACCTAAAAAAACTATGGGCCAACAATCCAACAAACACATCAAGAAGAAGCGCCGCATTGCCTACCACAAACGCAAAAAGGAGGCCGCCGCTGCTGCCAAAAAGCCCGCCGCCAAGTCCAAGAAGTAAGCAAGTTTAGCTTCTTACAAAAATTTAAAACCGCAGTTTAACCACTGCGGTTTTTCTTTGCCCAAATGCCAACCTCCGCCACCACACCAACGACTGCAACCGAGTGCCTGTATCCGGCCTTTAAAGAATGGCAGGTGATCGTCGACGCACTGGCGGCTGGCGATCAATCGCTGCTGTTGCGCAAGGGAGGTATCGCGGAGGGGCGCGGCGGCTTTGACCCGGAACGGGCCGAGCGCTTTTGGCTATTCCCGACGCAGTTTCACGCCCAACGCGAAAAGACCAAACCGGCGCTCGCCCAGCGGCTGAATGCCGGGCCTAGCGAACTACGCGATACGAAGGTTACGCTCACCGCTTTCGCCGAGGTGACCCATCGCCTTTTTTTGGCCGACTGGTCGGCCGTCGCAGCGCTCGACCCGTTTCATGGCTGGACGGAGGCCACGGTTCGCGAAAAGTACGATTGGAGCCAGCCGCCTGGCGTACATGCGTTGGTGGTGCAGATTCACCGCCTGAACACGCCTTTTACGATGGAGCGGACTGCGGCCATGGCGGGCTGCAAGTCGTGGATTGGGCTGCCCTTGGGGTTCGATGACTATCCGAGTGCTCCCGTAGCACCGGCCCCCCCGATCGCACAGCTGCTTTCTGCTTTAGCAATCGAGGGGTAAATCCAGGCACAAAAAAACCGACACCAAAATGGTGCCGGTTTTCAAACGTTAACTGCGTCCTACCTTATTGAGATGGGCTGACAATAGTGATGTCCAAGGTATTGTTTACCGTTTTGACGACGATCCTCTCGACTTCACCAGTAGGCGAGGCCGTGGCCTCATTAATTACAAGATCGCTGACATCCTTGGCTGTGTCGATTTCTTCAGTAGTTAGGCCTGCCACTTGAGCCTGCCCAACAACTGTTTTAAGGGTTTCAGCAACGACCAAGTCTTTATTGGCGAGGATCGCAACGATTTCGATGGTCAACAAGAGAGCACCTTTCTGAGTAGCGTCCGTGATGTCCGCGGTAGTGCCAGTGGATTTAGCGGTGAATCCGGGGGCCACCTCGATGGGTGCACGGCCTGCGATAGAGAAGCTCACATTACCCGAGGTGGTGTTGACCGTGACAACGACCTCCTGGCCATTCACCTGAACGGTGGTCGAGTAAGTGGTGCCACGGGCAGCAGCGACACCCTTGGGGGTGCGCACGCCGTAGTTGTTGATCTTACGCTTGCTCGGATCGAGAACCGAGACGGTGGTGCCCGTCTTGAGGTCGATCACCGCGGTGCGGACGCCCTCGGCGTTGACGCTATGCGTACCAACGACGACGGTGGCTTTCTCGCCCAAACCGGTGTTGATGCCTTCGTGGGACTGAATCACAACGTTGGAGCCTTCACCGGTGATTACGGTGGAGCCTTCGGGCAGTTTTTGGCCCACCACAGCGGGGACGGCAGCGGTTGCTCCAGGAGCGGTTACCGTCACGGTGCCGACAAACGAGGAAATGACTGCTTCAACGGGAGCCTGCTGCGCGGAGGCCACAAGGGCACCCACGGCAGCTGCGATAAAGGTGAACGTAAGACGTATGGATTTCATGGAT
>JBIIMH010000234.1:0-4194 GCA_044338095.1 Rariglobus sp.
TTTACTGCCGACTACTTATTCTTCCCAAACAGCAGCCGGAGCGAATTCAGGCACACCACCACCGTGCTGCCCTCATGGGCGGCAACCCCCACCGCCAGCGGCACCAATCCGAAGGTCGAGGCGATCGCCATGATCACCACCACACCGAGCGAAATGGCCAGATTCTGCTTAATGATCCACGCCGCCCGTTTGCTCAGCTTGAGCGCCGCCAAAAAGTTTTCGATGCGGTCGTGCATCAAGATGACTTCGGCCTGCTCGAGCGCTGCGTCGCTGCCGCGCGCGCCCATCGCCACGCTCACGTCGGCGGCGGCCAGCGAGGGAGCGTCGTTCACACCGTCGCCCACCATCGCTACCTTGCGACCACCGGCACGCAACGCCTGGATTGCCTCCACTTTTTGCTCGGGACTGAGGCCGGCGCGCACCTCGTCGAGACCGAGTTCGTGAGCCACCGCCTCCGCAGCCTGCCGGCGGTCGCCGGTCAACATCACCGTGTGAATACCAGCGGCTTTCAGTTGGCTTAAAACCGCCTTGGACTCGGCGCGGATCTGATCGCGTAACAGCACGCGACCGATCACGTCCTTACCGACGACCCACACCTCCGCCAAATCGGCGGGAGCGGGCGGGAGTTTTTTTAACCACTCGGCCAGCGGGCCTTTTTCCAAAAGCTCGCGCCGACCAAGCAGCACCTGGCTGCCGGCAAAACTGCCGCGCACCCCTTGACCGGTGATCGACTGGAACTCTTCCAGCCCCAGCTCGCGCACGCCCCGCGCCTTGGCGTCACGCACGATGGCGCGCGCCAATGGGTGCTGCGAATTGGATTCCAGCGCGAAGGCCAGCTCCATGATTTCGACCTCACGGCCAGCGGGGAAACTCTCGTAACCCACCACGGCCAGTTCACCGGTTGTCAGCGTGCCGGTCTTGTCCATCGCGACCACGTTGATGGTCGCCAGGCTTTCAATGGCCGCACCGCCGCGAAACAGCACGCCATGCCGCGCGCCCCACGCAATGGCCGCGAGAATGGCCGAGGGGATCGACAGCACCAACGCGCACGGGCTCATCACCACCAGCAGCGTCATCGCCCGGTAAAACGCCGAGCGCGTCCCCTCCACGTTGGCAAAGGGCGGCAGGTTAAAGCCCAGCCACCACACCAAAAACATCACCGCGCACACGCCCAAAACCCCAATGGTGTAACCACCGCCGAACTTGTCGGTAAACCGCTCGCTCGGCGCGCGCAGCTTTTGTGCGGTCTGAATGAGGCGGATAATTTTCTGCAGCGTGCTCTCCGAGGGCAAGCGAACCACCTGAAACTCCACCGCGCCCCAGAGGTTGAGCGTGCCGCTGAAGACCGGATCACCCACGCCTTTTTCGACCGGCACGGCTTCACCGGTGAGCGCAGACTCGTCGCTTGCGCTTTTGCCCTTGAGCACGTTGCCGTCGGCCGGAAACGCCTCGCCCGGACGCGCCAGAAGGCGATCGCCGATGCACACCTCCTCGACCGGCACTTCCCGCTCGCCACCACCCGGCACGAGCAGGGTTGCCCGCTTGGGGGCCGACTTGAGCAACGCGCTCACTTCACGATGGGTGCGGTCCAGCGCGTAGGCCTCCATTGCGCCCGAAGCGGAAAATAAAAACAGGAGCAGCACGGCCTCGCCCCACGCCCCGATAGACACCGCGCCGACCGCCACCGCCAGCATGAGAAAATGAATGTCGACCTTGGCTTTTTTGATGTTCTCCCACGAGTCGACCACCGCATCCCAACCGCCCGCAATCAACGCCACCGCATACAGCGCGATCGACAGCCAGTCCGGCCCAACCCCAAGCGCTTTTGTGGCAAACCCGGCAAGGCCCGCCACGCCGCAAACTGAGGCGAACACGGTGAGTTCTTTCCACTCGGACTCCTCGGTGTGGGCGTCCACCGGCGCGACGTACTCGGGCCAGTTGAACTCGCGCCACTTCCAAAACGTCGGCGCCGTCGCGCAACTCACGCCCGCGAACTCGGTCAACGCCCCGTTTCGCTTCACCGTGAAACCCATCGGCGGCTGAGCCTGCAAATCCAGATGCTTATCAATGGCGGCCAGCGTTTCGGCCAGGCGTTTCTCCAAGTTCGTGATATCGACCTTGCCGAGTGTTGCGATGGACACCTTGCGCGCTCCTGGGTCGAGGCGCACGGCTTCGACACCGGGTTCATTCTTGAGAAACTCCGCCAAGGTTTCGGTCCACGAGGAATGCATAAAAGGTTTTCAAACAAAGCCTTTTCCGTGCCGATGCAACGCGTGAACGTATGAGACTCGGTCACAATTCAGCGCAGCCGGTTTGTCATCGGTTGAGGGAGTGCGCGCCGCGATCCAGCCACCAACCGTGAAACGCGCGTTTGGGCATTTGGGCGTTCGGGGCGGCCACATGGTAATGCAGTTTTCTTGAGCTAATTCGATAATGGCCATTCGACATTCGCCGAAAGGCGCGGGATGTTTTTCGCCGTTATGCCTGATCTCGCTGCTACCGACCTACAGTCCGTCTTAGCCGACACGCCGCTGTTCGAGGACAAATCGTGGCAACTCTCGCCCGATGCGTGGGCGTTGTCGCCGGCCCAAGCCGCCGAGCTCGCAGACATTGGCTCCGCCTGCCTCGAGTACCACCAAGCCCTCGAATCGCTTTACCTGCGTTCTGCCGCCGGGAAAAACCTCCTGCGCAACCGCCCGCTTTTCGCACCCTGGGTGGCCGACTACCTTGACCGGGGCAAACCGCCCGCGCTCATCGCCCATGCCCGCGATCCCCGAAACCGGGGGGCATTCCCCACGGTCCTGCGCCCCGACTTGCTGCTCACCGACGAGGGTTTTGTGATGACCGAGCTCGATTCAGTGCCTGGGGGCATCGGCCTGACCGCGTTTCTCAACCGCCTCTACTCAGGGGAAATCCCCGGGACCCAATTCCCACAGACCAACGAGGTCCTTGGTGCCGGCGACACGATGATCCGAGGGTTTTATGATTCGCTGGCCGTGCTGAGAGCCGACCTGCGCAATCCCCTGATCGCGTTGGTGGTTTCTGAAGAAGCGGCGACTTACCGTCCCGAAATGCGCTGGCTCGCCGAGCAGCTCCAACTGCAAGGCAAACGGGTGTTCTGCCTTAGTCCCGACGAGGTTTTTCCGCTGGGCCCTACGCTGTGTTTCGACCTCGAAGGCAACCCTGAGAAAATCGACATCGTCTACCGTTTTTTCGAGTTGTTCGATTTGCCGAACATCCCGACTGCGCCCTATTTTTTCGAGGCTTGGGCCGCCGGAGAAGTCGTCATTGTACCGCCCATGCGCCCCTACCAGGAGGAAAAACTCGGGCTGGCGCTGTTTCACCACCACCAGTTGCAAGATTACTGGGCCGAAGCCCTCAGCTCGCGCACCCTCAAGCTCCTGCGCCGCCTCATTCCACCCTCCTGGGTGTTGGACTCCACTGCCTTGCCACCGGGCGCAGTGCTCGATGGGCCCAAGGTCGGCGGGCGCGCATTGACCGACTGGCGCCAACTCGCCGGTGCATCGCAAAAGGAACGCGATCTGATCATTAAAATCTCCGGCTACCACGAGAGCGCCTGGGGGGCGCGCAGTGTCATCTTGGGCAGCGACTGCTCGCGCGATGAATGGCAGGCGGGCATCGACCTCGCCCTCGCCGACTCGCCCCGCAACCCCCACATTCTCCAGCTTTATAAAAAACCCTGCCGGGTAAAACACCGCGTCTACGACCGCGAGCAGCAGGTGCGCGAGGTTGAGGGCCGTCTGCGGCTGTGCCCGTATTATTTCGTGAAGGGCGGAAAAGCGGAATTGGGCGGTGCGTTAGCCACTTTCTGCCCTCCCGACAAAAAAATCATCCATGGCATGCAAGACGCCGCCCTGTTGCCCTGCCGGATCGTCCCGCAGGAGTCGACCGGGTGAGGTTCGGCGTAATCGTAGCCCCGCCAGTTGCCGGGTCGGAACGCCTGGAAACCCAGGCATTACACTCATTCGCGTTAAAGGGGGAATTACGCTGTTTCTCGCGCTCACGCTGAGGCCTTGCGGCATGTGCCCTTGAGCGTGAGCGCGGGGAGTTACCTGTCTCAAAGTGGCTTTTCCAGAACACAATAAATGTTGTGCGTACAGTATTCCTCCAAAAACGACACTCGGCGTAACAACGAGAGCACCCGCGATAGACCGTGCTTACTGCGGTTCACCT
>JBIIMH010000235.1:0-4188 GCA_044338095.1 Rariglobus sp.
CTTGGGCCGAGATCACGCCGGAGCGGTAGGCTGCGCTGTAGTCGGCGGGGGCTTGGAGCGGTGCAGCCCCGGTGACGCGCTGGAGCAGTGAGCAGGCCTCGTTGAAGGGCCGGTCGATCAGGCCGACAAACGGGTTTACGGCGACAAAGTGTTTGAGCGGCCAAAGTGGCGGGATGCGGCTGAGCGCGGCATCGATGGCGGCTGCGGCGGAAACGGAAGCGGAAGGCGTTTGGGTGGTGGTGGAAGTCATGGCGGTGAGTTATAAAAGCGGGATGACGGGTGCGGGCTGGAGTTAGGCAGCAGGGTGGCGGGGCCAGAGGATTCCGAGGAAGCGGTTGGCGTAGGTGCCGATGTAGAATCCGTTCAGGGCGTGCACGTAGAGGCGGCGGCCGAGCTCATAGTGGGCGGCGCGCCAGAGCAGGGCTTGAAAGAGGAACAACCCGAGGAACACGGCGCCAACAAGGGCGATGAGCACAGGCGGCGGGGTTATTACCGGAAGGTTCGTGAACAGAGCGGTGGCAGCCGTGTGCAGAAGGAGGCTGGCTGCGGCGATGGCGGCGGCTACGGCGACGCTGCGCACTGTCGTGAGCAGGCCGCCACCCGTTGACCAGGCGCGGGCAAGTCCGTAGGCGAGCGCGAGGGCCAGCGTGATCGCGAAGATGCCGAGGTGAAGCGAGGCTCGGGGCGCAAGCGATTGGAGCGCGGTCGCTCCACCGGTGACCAGGAGCGCGCCTACGATTAACCCAAGGGAAAGCGCCGGGGTCTTGAGCTTGATCGCGGCGCGGGCCACTGCGCCGATGGTCGAGCCGGCGGTGAGGAACGCATGGGCTTTGTAGAGCGAGTGGGCGACGATGTGCAGCAGCGCGAGGCCGTAGGCGCCGAGACCGCATTGCAGCATCATAAACCCCATCTGGGCGATGGTGGAGTAGGCGAGCGCGCGTTTCACGCTTGGCTGGGCAAGCATGACGATGGCGCCGAACGCGGCGGTAAATGCGCCCAACACCGCCAGCGTGTAGAGTGCGGCGGGCGCGTGGACGAGCAGGGGCGAGAGTCGCACCACAAGGAATCCCCCGGCGTTGATGATGCCGGCGTGCATGAAGGCCGAGACCGGGGTGGGTGTTTCCATGGTGTCGGGCAGCCAACTGTGAAAGGGGAACTGCGCGGATTTTAGCGCGGCGCAGGCCACGATGAGGAACCCGGCAAGCGTCAGACCGTCGGTCTTTCCTGCGGCAACGGCGGTGAACAGGCCGTCGAGTTCCAGCGTGCCGTAGGAGCGATAAAGCAGCAGCGAGGCGGCGAGTAGCAGGGCATCGGCGAGGCGGCTCACCACAAATTTTTTGCGGGCGGAGAAGATCGCTCCGGCGCGGCCCGGATAGTGAAGGAGCAGTTGGTGCAGGCAGAGGCTGGTCATTATCCACGATGCCGAGATGATCAGGAGGTGGTTGGACAGGACCACGCTGAGCACCGAGGCGAGCGTGAGGCTCATCCACGCGAAGAACCGCGACTGGTGGATTTCACCGGCAAGGTAGTTGCGCGAGAAGCGCAGCACGATGGTGCCGAGAAAGGCCACCAGAACCGCCATTACGACTGAGATGGCATCGAGCCGCATGGACGGGTTGAACGCCGAGTCCGCACCGAACGGGGCCCAGTGCAGGGTGCGTGGGCCGCCCTGCACGAGAAGGCCAGCGGCGCTGGTTGCGAGTAGTGCGGAGATACCTGCCGCCGCAGCAGTGAGTCGGCCGGCGAGTGCTGGAAAACTGCCGAAGGCAACAAGGCCTGCGGCAAAAGGCAGAAGCGGAATGGATATCAGCAGGAAGGGAAGAAACGAAGGCATGGAGCCACAATAGCGATATAATCGGTTTTACGGAATTATAGGCTTTATGGTTTTACGTTAGGTTTTAGTTAACTCTGCACATGTTTTTAAATTACCACCACCTGCGCTATTTTCGGGTGATCGCCCGCGAACTGAATCTGACGCGGGCGGCCGAGAAGCTGAACCTCTCCGCGCCGGCCTTGAGCATCCAGTTGAAGCAGTTGGAGGAAAACCTCGGGCATGCGCTGCTGGTGCGCGGTCGACGTGGGCTCACATTGACGGAGGCAGGCCGGCTGGCGCTCGATTACGCGGAGACGATCGGGCGGGCGGGCGAGGAGCTGGTGGACGTGATGCAGCACCGCAACCGTGGCGGCCGACACGTTTTGCGCGTAGGGGCGGTGGCAACGTTATCGCGGAATTTCCAGCTGGAATTCCTCCGGCCCGTGCTTCACCGCGCCGAGGTCGAGGTGGTGATCCGCTCGGGGGCACAGCGGGAGTTGCTGGCGGCGTTGCACGCCCATGAGGTTGACCTCGTGTTGTCGAACCAAGCGGCGCGGCGCGATACGGAGCGGCCTTGGCACAGTCATCTGTTGGCCGAGCAGGCGGTCAGTTTGGTGGGCGTGCCTGCTTGGAAAAAGAAAAAGCTGCGATTCCCCGAGGATTTCCGGGATGTGCCGGTGATCTTGCCGAGCATGGAGAGTAACACCCGTGCGGCCTTTGATCGTCTGATTGCGGCGGCGGGCGCACGGCCGCGGGTGATGGCCGAGGTGGACGACATGGCGATGCTGCGTTTGTTGGCGCGCGAGGGCGAGGGGCTGGCGCTGGTGCCGCCGGTGGTGGTGCGTGATGAAATTGAGAGCGGCGTACTGGTGGAAACCCATCGTATTACGCAGATTCTGGAGACGTTTTACGCAATTACCCCGAGCCGGCGTTTCCCAAACCCGCTTGTTGCCGAGCTCGTCGCCGGCATGGGGAGTCCCAAAACACCCCGTAAAACCTAAGCCGGTGCCCGCGCGCGCCTCTTTCGGCGTCGGGTGGAAAATAGGTTGCCGCAGGCGGGCGGGCTTCGCACACCTTTCCGTTCCTTCTTTCTCATGAGTCTCGACGCTCCTTCAATCCAGCCCGTTAACGGCGCCCCTTTCTCCATCGGTATCGTGGCCTCGCGCTACAATCCGACCCTCGTCGACGCCCTCGTGAACCAGGTCCAGGCCCACCTCATCGAGGCCGGCGTGAAGCCCAAAAAAATCACCGTCATCCGCGTGCCCGGCGCCAATGAGCTGCCCAGCGCCGCCCAGCTCCTGCTCGCCACCAAAAAACTCGATGTGGTTGTCGCCCTCGGCGTCATCATCCGCGGCGACACCATCCACTACCAACTCGTCGCCGAGTCCTCCCAGCAGGGCCTCCAGCGCGTGTCGCTCGACTCGTTCACCCCGATCATCAACGGCGTGGTCACCGCCGAAAACCAGAAGCAGGCCGACGACCGTTGCCTGGGTAAAATCAACCGCGGCGCCGAGTTCGCCCGCGCCGCCCTCGCCATGGCCGACCTCAACAAATCCCTTTCCAAATGAGCAGTAACAAAGCCCTTTTTGCCCAGCGTCGCGATGGTCGGGTTGCCGCCCTCCAGTACCTTTTCGCCTGGAGCATCAACAAGCCCACGAACCTCTCGGACGACATCTGCACCTTCCTGCAAACCCAGGAAAAGCCCCGCGAGCACTACGCGTTTGGCGAGGAGCTCATCAACGGCGTGGTCGAAAACGCCAACGCCATCGACGAGCGCATCCGCGCCCTCGCGCACAACTGGGATTTCGAGCGTATTGCCAAGATCGACCTCGCCATCATGCGCCTGGCGATTTTTGAGATGGTTTACCGCAAGGACATCCCGCCGGTTGTCTCCATCAACGAGGCCATCGACCTGTCGAAACTATTTTCCAACACCGACGCCAAACGCTTCATCAATGGCATCCTCGACCGCCTCAAGGACCAGCTCGGCCGCGATTCCCGCAAGGTCGAGAAGCCGGAATAAGTCAACCGCCGCTCCGCCCCGCCGCGCGCCCTCCGCCAACGTCGAGGCTTCCTCCCATGTTCGGACTTTTTAAGAAATTCAAAGACGGCCTGGCCAAGACGGTCGCGGCGATCAGCGAGACCACGCGCGGGATTTTCGGCGGTCGCTCCATCGACGCATCGTCCCTTGAGACGCTCGAAGAGGCGCTCTACACCGCCGACTTCGGCGTGGCCACGACCGATGAAATTTTAGGCGAGATCAAGGCCGCCTACAAAAAGGATAAGGACCTGCGCGGTCAGCAGGCCGCCGCCATCGGCTCGGCGGTGCTCCGGCGCGTGTTGGCGGGCAGCGAGGGCGAACTCAAGCCGGCCGC
>JBIIMH010000236.1:0-4184 GCA_044338095.1 Rariglobus sp.
GTGGCGGTGGTTCCGGCTAGACCACAGATTCCGAGGTGCTAGGATAGAAGTTAAATAACCCCCGCGTAGAGCAGGGGTTATTTAACTTCTATCCTAAATTTTTAGCAAGATAGGCATTAGAAGAGTGTGAGTTGATCGGGATTTTCCCGCTTCCTTCTACGCATTCCCTCGTCGGTACCGTGGAAGGTTTTCATTTTCTCATACTGCTTGTCGGTTATGAGCAGAAGATGAATACGTCCGTATCTTGGAAGACTTTTTTCAATCTGAGTGGCGAGCGAATCGGCCATTTCTTTGCCAGAGCAGCAGCGTTGGTAAACCGAGTATTGCGACATCTCAAAACCGAGCCCGAGTAGGAAATCGCGAAACTCAACCGCCGCCTTGCGCTTCGCTTCGGTGGTGACGGGCAGATCGTAGAGGACTTGCAGCCACATGAGACGATAGCCGGAAAGCTCCACGGCGGCTCACCCGGTGGGCGGGAACAAGTTGTCGGGCAGTTCGAGGGCTGGATAGCCGTCGAGCAGGCTACGCGCCAAGGATTGAGCGGCGGTGTGGAGGGCGTTGGCGAGAATTGTGTAGCCCTCGGGCATGGCTAGATCAGCCACGAGAAGACGCGCCAAGGTTTTCTTGGCGACGGTATTTACCTCGGCACCGTGTGCGTTCCAGTGGTCGAATACATGGGCGTCAATCAAGGGGCGGAAAGGCTCCATTAAATCGTCCGCGAGAACGAAAGCGTTTTCCATACTGCGATGATGCAGGCCAAGCGCGGGATAAAGTCCGGCGGCGACTAAGGCGCGAGCAGTCGCGGCGCGGAGAATAGCGTAACCGTAGTTCAGTAGGGCGTTCAGGCCAGGGCGCGCCTGATCTCGGGTAAAACTTTCGCCAAAGAGGGCGCTCCAGTAGCGGCGTGCGGCTTGAGCCTCGATGTTGTCTGGATCGCCCGAGGCAACGCGTTGAATGAGTACGTCGAGGGTTGGGTCGGGCGTGGTGCAGCGGCGGAGTGAAGCGGCTTGCCCAGCGATCTTGGCTCGGACGATTTGTTGCCAAAGACGTTTTTTGAGGGGTTCGCTGGCGGCGATCTGTGCTTCGAGGCGTTGGCGGTGAAGGTGGTGGCTGTCGTAGGGAAGGACGAGCGCCTTGGGGTGGTAATTGTCGCCGCAGATAACCGTGCAGATCGAGCGTTCGGCTAGGGCTGTGAGCAGGTTGGTTGAGAGCGAATCGCCTGGACCGGTGCAGAGTAGGACTGCGATGTCATCAAGCGGAACGCGGCCGCGCTCTTCGCGAGATTTTTCGACGACCATGAAGCCGCGGTCGAGGTGGGCGTGAAGGCCCGGCTCTTGAAGCTCGACTACGCGGTGAATCATGCGAGCGGGCCGGGGTCTCTCACGTCGCCGATTGGCGTGACGTGGAGTAGGCGAACATTTTTCTTCATCACCGTAGCGAATTTGATGAAAACGGGGTTCGCCTGAATATCTGCATCGTTAATCCCGCCGCAGGCTAGTCGCTCATTTCCTTTTGATGGCTGGATTGAGGCAATTCGTAGCGTTTTTTCGATTTCGTTGTGGACGCATCGAATGACGTCATCTTTTCGCAATGTAATCAGCTTTTTTGCCAGCCGGTGTGGCCGTTCGGCGATTTTTGCAGTCGGGTCGTTAGCGGCCCAAGTGGAAAGAGTAGTTGCTTTGTATGAGCCATCGGGAAGTCGCCAAAAGGTCGCGGAGTGCACTGTTCCCGGAGAGAGATTTCGGTAGAAGCGACCATTTCCGTGCAGAACTTTTTTCGTCGTTTGATCTTTGGTAACCAGTCGCACCGTTTTGGTTCTGGTTTGTGCTGAGAATTTGGCTAGCGCAGTCGACCACGCTGCCTTGTCCGAATCGGTAATTCCCGCGAGAGCCGCCGCGAGTTTTTGTCGCAGCGTTAAGTCGCGCACACGTTCGATGTCGCCGTATTTAAGACCAGCTACGGGTTTGCGGACGACGAGATTGAAGCCTTTGTCGATTTCCCATTGTTGGCTGGGACGACGGCGAGCGCGGTCTTGGAGAATTTCACCGTAGGCAGTGTCTTCGTGCAGACGGCCGGCGGGATTGTGGTCGGGGCGGTGAGAGACGGTGATTTTATCGACTTCGGCGGCGGCGTCGGCACGGAAAGTTTTCCAAGGCGGAGGAACCTCGATGCCGTTCAGGTCCTCGGCTGCATTGGCGGTCCGGATGAAATGTAGGAGGCGGTGGTCGAGAAGGGCGACGACGAGGGCGTCTATCGCGTGGTGCCGGTGGTCGGCGCGATTTTTACCGCCGCGATCCGGTGCGTCGCTTGCGGCTAGGATCGTTTCCAATCCCCAATGGTGACGGAGTAGGGCAGTGATGCGACCGGGCGATACGCGAATCCCTTTGGGTGGGACGATACAGGATAGGTAGCGGTGGGCGGCGCGACCGAGGTGCTGGGTATCCACAAGCTGGCGGGCGCGGAAGCCGTCTTCGTTCCGGAACTTGTCCATGGCATCGGCTTGGAAGCGCCAACGTTTGTTACTTGGAAGTAGGGCGGCGCGGGTGAGGATGGTGGCGTAGGCGTCGGGGTCATGGCCGAAGGCCTCGAAGGGAGATCGTTTACGTTTGTCGCGGTTGGCGGAGCGAAGGCACAGGATTTTATTGGCAGGTGAGTCGTCGCAGGTCGCGCCAAAGGGGAGGATGTGATCTACCTCGATTTCATCGGTGAAGAGTTTGGCGGGCGTGATGCGTTGGCCGGAGTAGGGGCAGCAGCGGGAGTTGATGTCGTAAGGCGAGAGTTCTTCCCAAAGGCGCAGGCGGAGACGGTTATCGTAGTTTTGGGAGAATTTGGTGCCGTGGGTGGCGTTAATTTCGTCAATGAACTTATCTCGCGCGGTGTTTTTCTTGGTATTGGCGGCTTGTTCCTTGAGGAGTTCTTCACGTTGTCGGCTGCTCATCTTGAGGTCGCGGGCGAGCTCGATGTTGATCTCGGCCGGTTTTCCGTAGCGGGCGATGAGGGCGTTGATGACGACGCGAAGCTGATTGAGCGCGATGTGGACGGTGGGGTTGGGGAAGCGTCCGTAGCGGAACTCGTCGTCCACTTTGTCCTTACTCTTGGGGCAGGGAACGACGCTATCCGGCATGGCTTTCCCGTAGTAGGGAAGCAGAGGTTCGCTGCCATCTTCTTGAGTAGTGGTGTGTGACCATCCGCAGTCGGAGACGGCCTCGCTGTATTTTCGGCCTTTTTCCAAATGCGGTACGATTTGGCGCAGGGCAGTGGCGCTAAACCGAGCAGTTCCGCGAGGAAGGTCGGCGGGGCTCAGCTGGGCGAATTTATCTAAGGCGTCGTCGGTGAGTCCGTGTTTGGTGCCGACAAGGCGGAGAGCGTCGGTTTCGTCGAGATCGAGGACGGCAGAGACGATGGCGTCACGATCTATAAGAGGAAGATCGTGCCAGCGTGAGCCAAAGAGTTTTTTGTCTGCGAAGAGAGCGGCTACGGTGTCGCCATCGAGTTTTTCGCGTTTATCAGATTCGATGTTAAAGCGGGCGGTATCGGGGAGTTTGAGACTTGTGCGGAGCTTATCGAAACTGACGGTTTTTTGCTTACGCGTGAGCGCGAGCACGGTTGCGCGTTGGTCGGCATCCAAAAGCGTGATGGAGCCGAAGGGATCGAGACGGTAGCCAAGGTGGTTGGCATCGCTGAGTAGGCGGAATTGCTGAAAGCTGGGTAGAGCAAGGGAGGCGCGAGGTTGTGGGGGGAGGAATCGGCAGAGGCCGCGTTCAGGGATGCGAAGCTCGCGTTGAAAAAAGATGTTATGTCGGAGGGCGTCCCAGTCGGCCGGGGTTAATTTTTGGTGAGGATGCTGGGCTGTTCGAATGGCGTCGAACTCGGCCTCATACATCGCTCGCTCGGGATAAAGCGGGAAGTCCTTCTTGGGTTTCCCGGCGGACTCAGCACTGGGGCGAAAGCGGGCTCCGTGGCCGGCGGTTATTTGTTGGTGGAGAAATTGGCCAAGGGTTTGTCCAGCGAGTTGTTCATGGAGGCGTTTCATTGCCTCCTTTGTGTTGCCTTCCGCGTCTTTGGCCGGGGTGCGGCGGTTGCTTTGGAAGCCGCGACGCTTGGCTAAATGCAACAGGGCGCGGCCAAGGTGAAAGGGGTGGAGTGGTTTGGCGGGCGCCTCGGCGCGGAGTTGATAGGGATCG
>JBIIMH010000237.1:0-4178 GCA_044338095.1 Rariglobus sp.
AGGCCTGGTGGAAAGATGACCGCAGCCAGGCCAACGGCTGGAACGGCAACCGCACCAAAGCCCAGCGCGACGAGGCTCGCCGGTTGCAACGCGAGATCAAAGAGGAGTCCGAGCGCCTGCTTGGCGCGGACCCCAACCAGATCCGCTGGCAGTCGCAGCAGTTCTCCTTTCTCGCCCCCGAAAAGCGCCAGGCGCTCCTCGATATCCAGCAGGACTACCAGGAGTTGATCAACGAGGTGCAGCAGGACACCCAGGGCTTCCGCCTCGCCTCTGACGGGGAAAAACTGCGCTACCTGAAAGCCGAGCTAAAGCGCGACATGGAGGCCCTCATGTCGCCTGCGGAGCGCCAGGCTTATGAGCTGCGCCAGTCTTCCACCGCCCAGCAGCTGCGCGGCAAAATGACCGCACTAAACGCCACCGAACAGGAATACCTGGCGATCTTCCCGCTGCAAAAGGCGTTCGACGAGCAATACAACCCGCAGCACAACGACCCGTTTGGCGGCGGTGCGGAGCGCGACCAGGCTTACTGGAAGGCGCGCCAGGCGGCGGAAGCCCAACTGCAAGCGCAGATCAAGGCGGTCGTCGGCGCGGCGCGCTACGCCGATTTGATTCGCCAGCAGGACAACGACTGGCGGCAGCTCGAGGCCGCCACCCGCCGCCTGGCTCTACCCGCCGACACGCCCGCGCGCCTTTACCTGCTACGCGGCAGCACCGCCTCGGCCGCCCAGAAGATTGCGGCGAACGCCGACCTCCCCGCAGCGCAGAAAAAACAAGCGCTTATTGAACTGGCTGCTGCCACCCGCGCGCAGGTTCGGGCCCGCCTCGGCGCCGAAGGGGCCGAGGCCTATTTCAAAAACAACGGCATGCGCTGGATCAAGGAGCTCGAGAAGGGCAACACCATCACGTTTAACGCGAACGACTCCGGGTGGAGCTCCAAATCCCTCCCCAAGGAGCCCCCAAAAGCCGCCGGCCCCTAACCCCCACCCCCTTCACCCTCCGCCTGAGACAACACCCCACCCAAAGAATCAGAATAACTAATAGTATTGCCTCACGAAACGCGGATAAATTATGGGTTTTCATGCTTCAACCCAGCATGAAAACCCATCTCATCGCCTACCTCCTGATCCCGAGTCTGGTGCCCTGCGCTTATGCCGCAGCACCTGCAGCGGCCACCGCGCCCTCGCCCGTCGAGGTCGCCTTCACCGGCTCACTCGGCTACGACAACAACGTGTACCTGGTCGACCAAGGCCCACTCGGCCGGGTCGACTCGGTCGTCTCCACCGTTGGCGCCAAGATCGGCACCAAGTTCACCAACGGAGCGTCCGCCAGCTACGCCGCCACCGGCTCCCGGTTCTGGAACGCCAGCGATGAGGACAACGTGAAGCACCAGCTCGCCGCCGGCTATAAGCGCAGCTTCGATGCGGTCAGCGTGGCTGCCGCCACCGAATTCGCCCAAGTCCAGGGCGAGGATCAGGGCAGCATTTATGGGCCTATGACCGGAAGAAGTACTTTCAGCTCCCCGGCCCCGCGTGAGCGCCGCGACCAGATGCAAAACAAAACTGACCTGGCCGTGCGCTACGACATCGGCCGGAATTTCGTGCGCGGCGTGGGCAAACTACAGTACTGGGACATGCAGACTCACGCCTTGCCCGATGCCGGAGCCGAAAACTACCGCGACCGCTATGACCTCAACGGCGGTGCCGACTTCGGCCGGGCCTTCACAAAAGACGGCCCTGAGTACTACCTCGGTTACCGCCGCGGCTATTTTTACCAGGACACGGATGGCGGGACGTTCTCCTTTCCGGCCGCGCCCAACGCCAACGCCACCAGCCAGTACAACCGCTTCCTCGCCGGTGTGGACGGTAAAGTCACGTCCAACCTCAAATTGGCCGCCCAGCTCGGTTGGAACGTGAATGAGTACACGTCGTCTTATCGCGGTGCCGACAAGAACCTCGAGGGGCTCTATCAGGACGTAACCGCCACGTGGAAGGCCGCCGCAAACGACGAGCTCCAGCTCAAAACCAGCATGGGCCGCACCGTCTCCGGCACCAGCCCCGCGAGCATCCTCGCCTCGTCCTACCAACTGGGCTGGAAACACGACGTCAGCAAACAGTGGACCACCACGCTGACCGGACGAGTGGCCAAGTTAAACTACGATGGCACCACCGATCGCAGCGACGTGCTTTACACCGGCATCGCCGCCCTCACCTGGAACTCCAGCGCCACGCTCGCCTGGACGCTTTCAGTGACGCAGGAATTCGCCAAAAACATCCGTAAAGAAGTGTCGGCGCGCTTCAGCGACGAGGCGGCCTTTGAGCACACCCTCGTTTCCGCCGGGGTCACTTGGAAACTGTAATCGGGCACCGATCGCCCCTCCGGCGTTTGAACAAGCCGGACTCCTTCCGAGAAAAAGCCTAACCCAATGGGTTAGGCTTTTTGCTTAGGCGTAGCGGCATGCGGGGGCGTGCGGGAAACCGGCTGAGCCCGGCCGCAAAACGGACTCACTTGCGGGGTGCGGCACCGGCAATTGCCAGGGAAAGCTGGATGCTCTCGGACACCTTTTCGGTGGCCTGACCCGCCATGATGTTAAACTCGCTGCGGTTGATCACGAACGTGGAGCGCAACACCAGCAGGTCGCCCTTGATCTTTTCATCGTTGAGGCGCGCACCGAGTTTGTCCGCCAGGTAGGTGAACGTGACCGGCACGGTCAGCTCCTTGGTGATGCCCTTGAGCGTGAGTTTGCCGGTGAGGTCGGCGAGTATCTGCGCGCCCTGGGTGCGGACGTTGGAGAGCTTGGAGGCCTCGAAAACGATGGTCGGGTACTGGGCGACATCAAGCCACTTGGCCCCCTGAAGGTGTTCGAGCATCTTCGAGTTGCCCACGGTAAGCGACTTGGCTTCGAGCACGATGCGGCCGGTGGTCGCGGCGGGCGCATCGAGATCAAAAATCACGCTGCCGCTCACCCCGTTGGCGGTGCCGGTGATGGCTTCGAGCGGGGCGTCGAGGTTGAACTGGATGTTGTTCACGCCCTTCGGGTCTTTGAAATCGAAGGTTTGGGGCGCGGCGTGGGCGGCGGTGGAGTTCAGCAGCGCGCACGCGGCAAACACGACTGGCAGACGAAGGGAGGAGGCGAGGGAGGAGTTAAAACGCATGGCCCAAACCATAACCCAGCCTGCGCTTTACCGCTAGTGCAAGGAACGGATTGCCCCCATGCGTTTTGCGCATAGCTTGGGCGGCAACGTGAACCTCACCCTCCTGCGTTCGTTTTTCACCATCGTTGAACACGGCAGCCTCAGCCAGGCGGCCGAACGGCTGCACGTCTCCCAATCGACGCTCAGCCGCCAGCTGCAGGCGCTGGAGCAAGAAATCGGCGCGCCCCTGCTGGAACGCGGGCCGGGCGGGGTGGCGCTCAGTGCCACCGGGCACGCGCTCTTTGACGGCATGCAACCGGTGCTGGCCGCGTTTGACACCGTGCTCGGCGAGGTGCGCCGGCGAGCGCGCGGGCAAAGCGAGGAGTTGCGCATCGGTTATCTGCTCTCGGCGGCCTCCGATTACCTCAACCCGGCGTTGGTCGCCCTGCGCCAAGCCCACCCCGAGGTGAAGGTGCGCATGCTGGATCTTTCGCCGGGCGAGCAAATCGCGGCACTGCGCAAGGGCGATATCGATGTGGGCCTGATTGGCCAGGAAAGCGGGCTGCAATCCAAGGAGTTTTATGTGCGAACGCTCGCGGTGTTGCCGGTGATGGTGGCGCTGCCCGCCGACCATAAGCTGGCTGCCGCAGAGAGCGTGAAACTGGGGGAGTTGCGCCAGGACGTGTTTGTGGGCGCGCACGACGGCGATCTGCCCGGCCACAACCCGTGGGTCGCCCGGTTGTGCAAACGCGCGGGGTTCCGGGCGCGCTTCGTGCAAGATGCAGACAGCCTGACGCACGCCTTGGCTTTGGTGGTGACCGAGGGCGCGGTGCTCCTGTTGCCCGATTATGCGGCCCAACGCCCGGTGCCCGGGGTGGTGTTTCGACCGCTCAGCGACACCGGCGCGAAATGGCAGCTCATGGTGGCGTGGTTGCGCGGAAAAACCTCCGCCCCCGTCAAGGTGTTGCTCGCCACCCTGCCCGCCGCCAAGCGCCGCGGCTAGGGCGTTATACGCCTCAAAAAGTAGCGCAGACTTCCAGTCTGCTT
>JBIIMH010000267.1:0-3842 GCA_044338095.1 Rariglobus sp.
TCGCCTTGCGGCCGTAACCGATCAAGAAGAAGTCAGCGGGGAGCAGATTGTCGTAACTTAGATTGTAGATGGCAGGAATGAGCTTGCGCGCGGTGAGATCGCCCGAGGCGCCAAAAATGACGACAATAGTAGGCGGACTGCCACGATGCTTGCTGAGACCTTGCAGGAAGGGGTGACGTTGAGCTTCGGCCATGGAAGGGCAAATACCGTCCAGCCAAAGGCGATCAAGCAAGGCTAATGAGGTGAATAATGCGCATGCTTAAGGCGAGTTTCCCTCATGGTCGAAAGTGCTTGGGGAACAGCTCGATATTCTCGAAGTGACGAACCTCGGTTGCACCCGAAACCGAAACGGCGACCTCGATCACATCGAAGCGAAAGGTGCGGGGGCGTGGTTGCAATGATCGCAGGTAAGCGGTGGCGGCGCGGCGCACGACTTTCTTTTTGCGTTTATCAACCGCAAAGTAGCCCGCAACCAAGGCTGAGGCGGCGCGAGTCTTGACTTCGACAAAAACCAGCATCTCGCCATCGCGACAGATCAAGTCGAGTTCGTCGCGCCGATCATGGGGATCGCGCCAATTGCGCGCCACCACGGCATAGCCCTGCTTTTGTAAAAAGGCGGCGGCGAGTCGTTCGCCCCGCTCTCCGGTGTTAACCTGCATAAAAAAAAGGGTTGGGCCTAACCACGCTTTGAGTCGTTGCCACATGGTATTCCTTTTCCCCTTCACGGGGTTTGAAATGTCATAGCGACCCCACGTGTTGGCTGGCAGTTCCATCTAGAGCCGATGGATTCAAGGCGAATGCCTCCAAACTCCTCGATCTTAAGATCCCCCTAGCTCAAGGCATCGCTGGCAAGGTCATCGTTGAAGGTAAGCCGGTGTTCTTCCGCAACACCCAGACTCAGGCACCCATGATGCTATCCTCGCCGGCGAGATCAGCGACGAGGAGACCGCCCAAATCGCCGTCGAAGCCGCTCTGACCAGCCACTTACTCGTCTCGACCTTGCAAACCAATGATGCTCCCTCGACGGTCTCCCGCATTGGCGAGATGGGCGTTGAACCCTTCAACATCTCGCATCCCTGGTTTGCGTGTGCGCCCAGCAACGCCTGCGCCGCGTCTGCGAAAACAGTAAAATGTCCTACGAGCCCGAGGGACGTGAAAAGAAAATCCTCGAAGAAGCCATCGGCTGGAGCGGGCCCATTTTCAAGGCCGACGATCAAGGTTGCCCTGTGTGTAACGACGCCGGCTACAAGGGCCGCGTTGGTATCCACGAATTGATGATCAACAACGAGGAGCTGACCAATGCGATCAACAAGGAGGTTGAGGTCGCCGAGCTCAAACGCATCGCGATGCGCACCGGTATGAAGACGCTTCGCCAAGATTCGATGCTCAAAGTCAAGATGGGCCTCAACAGGATCTAGGAAGCTCTGAGCAAGGTCCCGCCTGATCTGATCAAGTAAGTCCCCTGCCCTTCTCGCCCCAGCCGTTTTACGGGCCGATAATGCCGATAGCTAATTTCGCGTCCGAATCCATGTAAAAGCCCCTTGCGCCCGCGCCCGTCGCGTCTTCACTCGCACCTTTCTCATGGCTTACGACTGGCTCAAAGGTGTTGCAGATGAATACGACGTGATCGTCATTGGCTCCGGCCTTGGCGGCATGACCGGCGCCAACGTGCTGGCCAAGGCCGGCCACAAGGTTCTCCTGCTCGAGCACCACTACCAATTCGGCGGTCTTGCCACCTGGTTCACCCGCAGGGGCGGACACATTTTCGACATCTCCCTGCACGGTTTTCCAAGCGGCATGATCAAGAGCTGCAAGCGTTACTGGACAAAGGAGATCGCCGACTCGATTCACCAGTTAAAGGACGTGCGTTTCGTCAATCCGCAGATGGACGTGTGGACCACGTTTACGCGCGAAGATTACACGCGGGTTTTGGTCGAGCAGTTCAAGCTGGCCCCGGCCGCGGTCGAGGCGTTCTACGACCACCTTCGGGCGATGAACTATTACGACAATAATCCCGAGACCACGGGTGAGATGTTTAACCGGTTTTTCCCCGGTCGCCCCGACGTGCATCGCCTGTTGATGGAGCCGATTTCATACGCCAACGGCTCCAATTTTGACGACCCCGCGATCACCTTCGGCATCGTGTTTTCCAACTTCATGGGTTCGGGCGTATTCACTTTTCAAGGCGGCTCCGACGTGCTCATCGAGAAAATGGCGGTCGAGCTGCGTAAAAACGGCGTCGAGTTGCGCAAAAAAGTTCTGGTTGAAAAGATCTTGGTCGAAGAGCGCGGCGGCCGTAAAGTCGCCTGTGGCATCGTCGCCAAAAACGGCCGCGTGATCCGCGCCAAGGCAGTCCTGTCCAACGCCAATATCCACAATACGATTTTCCGCCTGGCCGGGGCGGAGAATTTCCCTGCCGACTTTGTCGAACAGGTCAAGGCCGTGCGCATCAACACCAGCTCGTGCCAAGTGTATCTGGGCATTCGCAAGGGCGAGACGATCCCCAACATTGGCGACCTTGTTTTCACCTCCGAGGCCCCCACGTACAGCAACGAGGAGCTCACCGATTTGAACACCACCAGCCGCACGTTTTCGGTTTATTACCCCGAAACCCGTCCCGGCACCGACCGCTACACTGTGGTGGCATCACTCAACGGACGTTACCCCGACTGGAACAATCTCTCGGAAGAGGATTACGAAAAGAACAAGGCGCGCATGATCGAGGAGAGCATCGTGGCGTTGGAGAAATACATCCCCGATGTGCGCGCCAAGATAGACTGGAAGGAGGCCGCAACCCCGCGGACCATCGAGCGCTACACCACGCACACCTTGGGCACCTCCTTCGGCACCAAGTTCGAGGGGCTGCCCGTTTCGATGAACTTATCCGATAAACTGCCCGGCCTTTTCCATGCCGGCAGCGTGGGTATCATCATGTCGGGCTGGCTGGGGACGATTAACTACGGGGTGATCACCTCGAACAAGATCGACAAGTATCTCTTCTCCTTGAAGCAGGCCTCCGTCGTTCCTGGTGCCTAAGTTTAACGGCCAGGGTGGATAGCCACCTTGTTTTTCCCTGTGGGATTTTGCGGCATCCCGCTCAATGCGGGATGCCAAACCGGTGGTCTGTGACGTGTTCGGCTTCTTGGGTAACCACTCGTAGGCTCACCCCGTGGGCCTCGGTCGCCTTGCGGCAGTCCTCGTACTCCGGGGTCGCCCTCACGCCGCCGTCGGGCAGTTGGGCCACCTTCACGTTGATTGGACCGTAAAAGGTGGTCGTTTCCTTGAAGATAATCCCCGCCATACGGTCGGCGTCCTCGACCCGTGTCAGCACCGTGAAGACGTGGGCCGGCCGGTTTTTTTCATCTGCGCGGGTTGTGTGACAACGTCTAGCGCGCCCGCCGCCATCAGGCGTTCGACGGTGTGGCCGAGGTTTTCGCCGCGGTCGTTGTCGAGGTGAGTTTCCAACACAGTGATCGTTTAACTGAGCCACGGCCCCGTGGAGCTCGTTTCGCCGACCATCAGCCGGACCACGTTGGGGATGACCAAATCGCGGGTACCGGCACCGTAGCCGACGCTGGTTAACGTCATCGCCGTCAGCGTGCCCCAGGCATCGGCCAACTCCACCAACAGCGCGGCACCGGTCGGCGTGACCAACTCCTTTTCAAAGGGCGAACCGGTGTGTGACCATTCGCCGCTCGTAGTAGGCTAGGTGGAGTCGGCATCCACATTAGCCTGATTTTTACGGGTGTGGTGAGTCCGCTCCGGTTGCATTCCGCTTCACCCAAGCGGGGCATCGTGTGGCGAGTAACCCAGGGGTGAATACCCGACGGTCGAAGCCGGAG
>JBIIMH010000238.1:0-4158 GCA_044338095.1 Rariglobus sp.
GGAAATCGGCATTTTGAATGACAAAGTTGGCACTGCGTTGCCCGTAGGTACCGGGTCGGCCATAGTATAGCGGGTGACTCTCCTCTAGCAAATCAGCCCCGCGACGACTCAATAGAACGGGTATTTTAAGTTTATTTATAAGACGTAAAACGTCGTCGTGTGCATCGGCTAGACGCACTCCATGTCCGAGTAACAAGACGGGACGGCGAGCCAACAGAAGTGCGTTAAGCGACTGATCGATTTGCCCCTCTAAGCCGGAGCCTGTTGGCGTAACTATAGGGCCAACTACGCTGGGAACCTGTTCGGATTCATCAATTGTCATGCCGAGTAAATCGATGGGAACATCTAGCCATACAGGGCCCGGTCGACCACTGCGCGTCGTATTAATGGCCTGGACAAGGATTGATCCCAGTTCATTGGGAGCCGTGATCCGGTCGGAGAATTTAGTGATGGACGCTGCCATGCGATCCACGGGTAATTCCTTATTGGCAGTCTGCCGACTGCGACCCGCCCCACCCCCGCCCAGTGAACTCACACATGACTGAGCCGAAAGAAAGAGCACTGGGGCAGAGTCAGTCCACGCATCGGCAACTGCGGGCATTGCTTGAGCACCGGAAGCGCCTGAAGATAAAATACAGCATGCAGTCTGCCCCGTTATCTTAGCATAGACCACGGCTGCGTGAGCAGCGCCGCTGTCCGTGGCTTGGGGCAGGTAGCGGGCATCAGGTTCGCGAGCCACCGCATCCACTAAATGCGCATTGGAGGTTCCTGGGCACAAATGAAAGGCCGTAACACCGAGAGCCCGCAGTTGTGAAACCATATAATCCGCCGCGCGTACTCGTTTATCCTGAGTACTCAAGACCATGGCCACAAACCCCCGATCAACGGTGCTTGTGCCGTCAAGTTCGTTGGGCACCAGCATTGTACCGGGTACATAAACCCCGTCCACAGTTTGAATTTGCCCAGCTAAAACCCCTATCAGGTCGCTCTCTCCGCCACCGAGCAGCGTATGAAGCAAACCGGATTTTTCGGCCTGAACGAGCCGCAAGGTGGTGCCGCCAACGCGGCGGCGAATATCATAATAAGCAGCCTGATTATTAAATGAAATGTAGTTAAAATTAGCGAGATTGAAGGTCATATGTTCAGTCCCTTCGTAACCTCTGCCTGCACGTCCATAAGCGTCGTGATGCCGTACCAGATCGCGTTTATTAACCGGCGACTCGATCTCCATCACAAAAGCTCCCTCGGGTGACGTTGCCCTAGTTTGGTGAAAAACACCTTTTCCCAGCATCATCACCTCACCGATCGTCCGCTCATGCTCACCTTCAGCGGTCGTACACACCACCGAACCACCCAATACGGCCAAAGCGGTCGTCTTCTCTAAGTGGCAGTGAAAAGAAGTCGAAGCCCCTGCCTTTAAATACAAAATCCAAACCGCAACCGAGGCGTTTTCAAAGACGAGGTATTCGTAGCCCCACGGCTTGCGCACGACAACTTTGGAGTAGTCGAAATGATCGTTAATATTTGCAGCCAAATCATAGGTGCATTCTGCCAGCGCCAAGCGATCAGCTGAGCCGGCAGTTAACCGAGAGACGATGCGATTAAGACTCACGAAAGGGTTAGAATTGAACGACGGTGTGAATACTTTCACCGCTTCGCATGGTGGCGATAGCGGCGTTGATTTCGGGTAGCGAGCAGCGGTGGGAAATCATGCCGCGCGGATCGATGCCGCGCGCCGCCATCAGGCGCAGGTAGCGGGGAATGTCCTCGGCGGGGCGGCTCGCCCCACCCTCGGTGCCGGTGAGGACTTTGCCATAGTGCAGCGGCAGGGTGTTAAAACTAAACCGCGCGTCGTGCGGCATCACACCGATCAGGACAAGGCGACCTTTGGGGCCAGTTGCGGCCCAGGCTTGCTCCAAAACGGCGGGGCGGCCGGTGCCGTCGATCACCACGTCAGCCGAGCCGCCCAAAATGGAGCGAACCGTTTCGGCAAAGGGCTCGCGGCTGGTGTTGATCGTGTGCGTCGCACCGAAGGACCGGGCGGCGGCGAGTTTGTGGTCATGGATGTCGGCGGCGATCACCGGACAGGCCCCGGCAAGATTTGCCGCCAGAACCGCGCCCAGGCCGATGCCCCCTACCCCGACGACGACAACCGACTCGCCCAACTCGACGCGGGCTTCACGGGTGATCGTGCCGAAACCGGTCGTGAGCGTGTCGGCCAAAAGCGCGGCGGTTTCAAAATCGACGTCGGCCGGGATCACCGTGAGGCGGTTTTCGGAGACAACGGTGAACAGCTGAAAGGTCGTAAGGTTGCCCGCGTTGACCGTGCGATTACCCCAACGATAAGTCACGGGACGCGCCTGAATGCCGCGGCCCGGTCGCCAGTGAACGACGACGTGGTCGCCCGCTTTGACTTGGGTGACCTCGGGGCCGACCTCGCGCACGATGCCGCCGGCCTCGTGGCCGAGCAGGTGCGGCAGGTATTTGTCGGCCCCTTTGGCGCCGTCGATCTCGCCGAGTTGCGAGCCGCAGATGCGCGTGGATTTGATCTCAACCAACACGTGACCGTAGCCGAGCGCGGGCAGCTCGACCTCGTCGATGACGAGGGGCTGGCGCTGTTCAACCAGGATGGCGGCGAGGGTTTTCATGGCGGGGTGAATCGGAAACGAGCGGACGATTGGCGGGGGGCGGTTCGGGGGAATTTAGGGGATGAACCACCAATAGTCGCCGGTGTAACCTTCTTCCGAAAACATCCGCACCCACTCCTCCACCGGGAAGAAGGATTCAGCGGTGAGAATCCAGTCTAGCAGGCGCTCATGCTCCTCCTCGGTGCGCCAGGCATCGACGGTGATGAAACTGGCCCCACGGCTGACGCGCTCGATCTCGCGGAGCGCGGTGCGCACCCGGTCGGGAGGCAGGTTGTGAATCGAGTTAATTGAAATGACCAAGTCGAAGGACTTGTCGGCATAAGGCAGCGAGTCGCCGGAGCCGAGGTCGATTTTGTCACCCAAGCCGGCGTGGGCGTTGTCACGGGCGTAGGCGGAGACGTCGATGCCGCGCACCGTCGCGCCGGGCAGCACCTGCAAAAAGTCGTGGAGCAAAAACCCCTTGGCCGCGCCAACATCGAGGATGCGGGCATCGGGGCGGAGTTGGTAAAATTCCACCAAGCGGCGGGCGACCGGCAGCCAGCGGCCGTCGTAGCGATAGCCGCCGTAACCGTGGCGGCGCTCGCCGTCGAAGAAGTCGCGGCCGAACTGTTTGGCGAGCGCGCGATCCTCGGCGGTCTTGGCGGCGGCGCGAGCCTTGGGGTCGCGCTTGGTTTGCGGCAGGCTGTCGAGCAGGTTGATCTCGCGGCCGGGGGTAAACGTTGAGGCGGACATGGGGGAGTCGTTAAAAAAATAAGCGTTAAAGCCTAAAACGGGCCGGTGAAGGCGGGGTTGGGTTTGTCCAACTCGACGCCAACGGTAACCGCCAGGTCGGCGGGATTAGCGGGTTGGCCGAGGCAGGCACGCACGGCGGCGACGATGTGGCCGGAGCGCGGATAATAGGCGGCGGAGAGCGTCGGGCTGGTCGGCGTGGGGCACTCCGGGAAACACACGCGGCGCGGGGCGGTTTTGAGGGAATCGAAGGCGCTTTCGCTGGCCAAGGCGATGATCTCGGCGGCCATGCCGGCGGTATTGTGGCCGGTGTCGGCGACAACCAGACGGCCGGTTTTGCGCAGAGAATCCATCAGCAGCGAGGTTTCCAGCGGACGGAGGCTACGGACGTCGATCACCTCGGCCTCGATGCCCTCGCGGGCGAGTTTTTCGGCGGCTTCCAGCGCCTCCAAAACCATGTAGGAAAACGCCACGATCGTCACATCGCTACCGGCGCGGGCGAGGCGGGCCGGGCCGATCGGCGTGGTGTAGTGGCCGGTGGGCACCGGGCCCTTGATGTGGTGCAACCAGCGGTGCTCGATGAACACCACCGGATTATCGTCCTCGATGGCGGCGATCAGCAGGCCCTTGGCGTCGTGGGGCGTGGTGGGCATCACGACTTTTAACCCGGGAATGTGGGCGAACCACGAATGCAGGCATTGCGAGTGTTGCGGGCCCTGACCCCAGCCGCGGCCGAGGATCATACGGAAGACCACCGGCATCTTCATCGCGCCGCCAAACA
>JBIIMH010000239.1:0-4143 GCA_044338095.1 Rariglobus sp.
CTCGTTGATCAGGGAATTGAGCGTGGTGGTCTTGCCGGAGCCGACGGGGCCGGTCACCAGGATTAGTCCGTTGTGGTAACTGAGGAGCTTTTGGATGACGGCGGGGTTGGGGAAGCCGAGCTCGGTCAGACTGCGGAGGCGCTCGGGGACGATGCGGTAGGTGCCCTTGGTGCCCTGTTTGTGCTGCATGACGTTTACGCGGATGCGCCGCCCGCCGTCCATGGCGAAGGCGTAGTCAAAGTCGTTGCGGGATGCAAAAACCTGCTGGTGAGCGGCGGACAGAAGGCAGGTGTTGAGTTTACGGGCCTGTTCGGCGGAAAGCGGCGTGGTATCGAGATATTGGAGCGCGCGCATGCTGCGGATGTAGGGCGCGGTGCCGGCGGAGAGATGCAGGTCGCTGGCGCCGACGGCCTGCGCGGTCTTGAGCAACTCGTTCATGAACGCCTTGAGTTCGAGCTCGGAGAGCGTGTCGACGCGGCTGAAATCCATGTTGCCCAATTTGGCAGTGACTGGAGCGGGACCGCTTGGGGCTGGAACCGGAAGCGGAGGGGCGTCGGCCCCGGAGGCGGCGACGATCTTTGCCTTGGCGACGAGGCCGGTGAGCGTCGCGCGATCGGTGATATGGCCTTTGGCCAGAGCGGCCTGGGCGAACGCCTGGCCGTCGGCGCTGGGTGGCGTCGAGGCGACCAACTGGGCGGCCAGTTGAGCGTCGAGGAGGTTTTCGTGCACGCAGAAGAGCGCCAACCAGGGGACTTCTTTATTCATAGGGGGTAGAGAATGAGTGGTGAGCGAAACCAAGTGAGCTCAGTTGGGAAGACTAAATGTGCGCACCGGGGGGGCGCTACGGTGGGGATTTGGCCGAGGCAGGGTTAGGCGCCGAGCTCCAGCTCGGCAGCGAGAGAACGAGTAGGAGTAGGAGAACGAGAGCGATTACTGCGGGGAAGATCTCAGGCGTAGTAGCCTTTGAACCATTCCACGAACTTGCCCAGGCCTTCGCTTAGCGGGGTGCGGGGAGCGTAACCGATCGCGGCGTTAACCCGCGTGAGGTCGGCGCAGGTTTCCACCATGTCGCCAGGCTGCGGGCCGACCAACTCGATTTGCGCTTTGCGCCCGAGCAGGCGCTCCAGTTCGCGCACAAAATCGACCACCTCCACGGGGTGATTATGGCCGAGGTTGTAAACGCGCGCCGGCGGCAGCTCGGCGTTGGCTTGCGGCGGGTTGCGCATCGCCGCCAATACCCCGGCCACGATGTCGTCCACGTAGGTGAAATCGCGGCGGTTGAGCCCGTGGTTGAACAGCTTGATCGGCTTGCCCTCGGCGATCGCCTTGGAAAACAAAATCGGCGCCATGTCGGGGCGTCCCCACGGCCCGTAAACGGTGAAAAAGCGCAGGCCGGTCAGCGGCAGGCCGAAGAGGTGGGCGTAACTGTAAGCCATGACCTCGTTGCTTTTCTTGGTCGCGGCGTAAAAGGAAAGCGGTCGGTCGGTGGGCTGCTCTTCGTGAAACGGGGTCACCGCTCCGCCGCCGTAGACGCTGCTCGACGAGGCGTAAACAAGGTGGCGCGGCGGGCTCACCCGCGCGGCTTCCAGCACCGAGGAAAACCCGATCAGGTTGCTGTGCACGTAGGCCGTGGGGTTTTCCATGCTGTAACGCACCCCGGCCTGCGCCCCGAGGTGAATCACGTAGTCGGGGGCGAAGTTCAGGTAGATTTCGCGAAAACGGGCGGCGTCGGCGAAGTCCGCGGCGATAAAGCGGAAGGAGGGAAATTTGGCCAACTGGGCTAGGCGGGCATCCTTGAGTGCGACCGAGTAGTAGTCGTTGAGATTATCCAGACCGAGCACTTCGCACTCCCCTGAGGCGGCGAGTTGGCTGGCGGTGTGATAGCCGATGAAGCCGGCCGCGCCGGTGATGAGCACTTTCATGAGGAGGAGGGTGGGGGTGGGGACGCGGAACGTTGGGCGGTTAACACGGCGCCGGCAAGGGGGCGCTCGCGCAGCAAAAGCCAGGCGATCACTTCTCCGGCAATAAAGACGGCCGCCCCTGCCCAGATCACGTCGGATAAAAAGTGGCCGCCCTGCACGATGCGGGCCCAGCCAATGGCCGCGCCCATGAGCAGGCCGGTGACCACGCTGGCCCGCGCCAGCACGGGCCGCCGCCCGCGCCAGATGAAGTAGCCACCCAGCAGGTAAAAGCCCATCGAGGCGTGGCCGGAGGGGAAGGATTTGCGGTCTTTGGCAATGGGGCCGACCGCCCCGGCGGTGATGTAGGTGTCGGGGCCGCCGAACTCTTGAATTTGTTTGGGGCGGGGGCGGCCCCAGTTGTCTTTGCCCACCGCATTCACCAGCAGGCCCGGGCCTAGCAGCAGGAGCAACGGGAAGAGCCACGCGCGCCTTGCCATCGCGGCGTCACGCCTCGGTCCAAACGTGCAGAGCAGCCCCAGGCCCAGCCCGCCGACCGAGAGCGAAATGGCCATCCACGGACCGTAGCGGTAAAGCAATTGGATTACCGTGTCGTTTTGGTGGGTCCAGCCTTCGCCCGGGGTGAAATAGCGGCTCGCCACCGCAATGTCGCCGCCGGTGCGCGCCAGGATAATCCCGGCGAGTGACGCGAAGGCGAGGGCGGCGAAAATACGTAAAAGGGTCTTCATGGTGGCGTACAAAAAAGGGGGCTTGGGGGCTGTTCAATCGTTCTCGTTCTCCTACTCTTACTCGGATCGAAAAATTCGGGATGGAGAACGAGTAGGAGTAAGAGAACGATTCTGCGGAGAAGCAGGCTGGCGGTGATTAACGGGAGTTTTGCAACGGCTTGCCGTGGTCCCAGGCCTGCAGGTTTTCGCCGACGAGGATGCGCAGGTGCGGGGGCAGCGCGGTGGTGCGCGTGGAGTGGATCTCGCTGAGCGGGGTCAACCGGCCGAGGCCGTCAGTGAGGGCGGCCGGCAACTCATCGGCGGAGGTGACCAACAGTACGCGGGCGCCGCGCCACTCGGGCAGCGGGCCTTTCCACAGGGCGTATTGCGAATCGACGAGTCCGGGAGGAGTCCAGCGCCAGACCATGGGTTGCCCGGGTAAATAAAACGCCAGTTCGCTGGCCAGTTGGCGACCGCCGTAGGTCACCACGATCACGGGGGCGCCGCCGTCGGCTTCGAGCTTGGCTTTGAGTGCGCCCACGTTGGTGCCGAACTGTTCCCAGCCGCGCAGGCGGCGGGTGAAGTCGAGCTTGTGACCGGTCAGTCCGAGCGGGCCAATGGCCAGCACCAGCGCGTAGCCCAGCGCGACGATGCCCACGCCGCCCATCCACGCCGCGCGCCATGCCTTCTGGCGGCGCGGCCAAGCCTGCGCGTTGACCAGCCAGCCGACCGTCAGCAGCACGCCACCAAGGTGGAACACCGCCGGCCAGTTCGGGTTGATGCGCTGGCGCAGGCTCATCGCGAGGATCAGGGCCAGCGCCGGCACCGTCATCGTCCAGGTAAACCACTGGCGGCGGTCCGCACGCACCTCGCGCCACCCGCAGGCCGCAATTACCAGTAGGACTGCCGCCACCGGCCCGATTACGCCGAGCTGGCTGCCGATAAACTCGACGCAGAAGTTGAGCCCTTTGCCCAAGCGCCAAGGGTCGGCCTCAAAGTGATGGGCGGTGTGTTGCACCGTGATCCAGTCATTGTGGATGTTCCACCACAGCATCGGCACCAGCGCCAGCAGCGGCACCGCCAGCCAGAGATAAACCGCGAGCCGGCCCCGCCACGCGCGGTCGCCCGGTGCCGGCGAGGTGAAGACAAACATCAACGCGAGCAGGGGTAAAACCAGCATCATCTGTTTGCTGAATACGCCGAGCAGGCCGGCCAGCGCGTAAAGCGCCCACCACCCCGTGCGCGTGGCGGGCGCGCCGGACTCGGTTGCGCCCGCCGGTTCGAGCGCCCGCCAAAGCGCGTAAAGCGCCACGCTCCAGCAAGCGAGCAGCGGGGCATCGATCGTCAGCAGTGAATTGAGCGCGAGCGAGCCGGGGGCGGTGGCCCCGAGCACCACCGCGATAAACCCCGCCCGCTCACCCCAAAGGCGACGGGCCAGCAGCCAAGTTGCCAACAGGCCGATCGTGCCGAGCACCACCGCCGGGGTGCGCATCAGGGGTGCTGTGGTGAAGCCGAGG
>JBIIMH010000240.1:0-4135 GCA_044338095.1 Rariglobus sp.
AGCTGTTTTAACTTCAGTCCTTTTGTGCTAATGGTGCGCAACAATGGTCTTTTTGTTAAGGTAAACGGCCCATTTGCCGTGATAGGGTAGACACACTTTAAACCCCACCATGTTTCTCCTCGGACTTGATCTCGGTAGTTCAGCAGTAAAAGCATCCCTTCTTGATGCCGCCACCGGTCGCGTCATCGCCGCCGCCCAGTCGCCGCAACAGGAGATGCCGATCTCGGCCCCGCGCCCCGGTTGGGCCGAGCAGGATCCGGCCCAATGGTGGCAACACACCGCCCTCGCCATCCGCGCCGCCTGTGCCGGCCAGGACGTTTCCCAGATCGCCGCCATCGGTATCTCTTACCAGATGCACGGCCTGGTCACCCTCGATGAACGCAACCAGCCGGTACGCCCCGCCATCATCTGGTGCGACAGCCGCGCGGTCGAAATCGGCGCCCAGGCCTTTGCCGAACTTGGCGCCGACGCCTGCCTCGGACGCTTGCTCAATTCCCCTGGAAATTTCACCGCTTCGAAGCTGCGCTGGGTCCAGCAGAACGAGCCGGAGAACTTCCGCCGTATCCGCAAAATCATGCTGCCGGGCGATTACCTCGCGCTGCGCCTGACCGGCGAAATTCAAACCACCGCCTCCGGCCTGTCCGAGGGCACACTCTGGGACTTTTCGAAAAACGCCCCGGCCGAATTCCTCCTTAAACACTGGGGCCTCGACGCCTCGCTGCTGCCCGCGCTCACGCCCACCTTTGGCAAACAAGCCGGGGTGCTCGCCTCGGTCGCAGCCGAGCTCGGCCTTCCCGCCGGCATCCCGGTGGCCTACCGCGCCGGTGACCAGCCCAACAACGCTTTCTCGCTCAACGTACTCAACCCCGGCGAAATCGCCGCCACCGGTGGCACCTCGGGTGTGGTCTACGGCGTCACCGATCGCCTCACCTACGATCCGCAGAGCCGCGTGAACGGCTTTGCCCACGTTAACCACACGGCGACCGACCCGCGCGTCGGCGTGCTGCTCTGCATCAACGGCTCCGGTATCCTTTACGCTTGGTTGCGCCGCACTCTCGGCGCAAATCTCTCGTATCCGGAACTCAACGCCTTGGCAGCCGCCGTTCCCGCCGGTAGCGAGGGGTTGAGCGTGTTGCCCTTCGGCAACGGCGCCGAGCGCATGCTGGGCAACCGTCGCATCGGTGCGCAGTGGCTCGGCCTCGATTTCCTGCGCCACACGCCCGGCCACCTGGCCCGCGCCGCTCAGGAGGGCATAGCTTTCTCGTTTAGCCACGGCATCGCCGGCATGAACGCCACGGGGCTCACCCCAAAACGGATGCGCGCCGGTGACGCCAATCTGTTTAAGAGCGCGGTTTTCCGCGACACCCTCGCGGCGACCCTCGGCGTGAGCATCGAGCTGATCCGCACCGACGGCGCCGCCGGTGCCGCTCGCGGAGCGGGCTTGGGCGCGGGCATCTACGCCAGCCCGGCGGCGGCCTTCGCCGGCCTCGAAGTTATCACCACGATCGAACCCAACCCCGAGTTGGTCGGTCCTTGTCAAGAAGCTGCCGCCCGCTGGGAAGCCGGCTTGGCCAAGGCCCTCGCCTAAAATGGGCTAAGAGCTGAGAGCTATGAGCTCCAAGCTCCCAGCTAACAGCTCACAAAAACTTTTCACCTAAATCCACCATGTCCATCGCCACCACCAAACTCACCCTCGGCTCCAAAGCCTATTTCCCCAACATCGGCCGCATCGCTTACGAAGGCCCCGAGAGCACCAACCCGCTCGCCTTCCGCTATTACGACGCCAGCCGCATAGTCGCCGGCCGTCCGCTTCAGGACTGGATGCGCTACGCCGTTTCCTACTGGCATAGCTTCTGTGGTAACGGCGCTGATCCGTTCGGTTCGCCCACCCGCCCGATGCCCTGGCTGACCGCCGCCGACCCCGTGCAACGCGCCAAGGACAAGGCCGACGCCGCCTTCGAGTTTATCACCAAGCTCGGCGTTCCCTACTACTGCTTCCACGACACCGACATCGTTGACGAAGCCGGCACTCTCGCTGAGTCCGAAAAGCGCCTCGCCACCATCACCGCCTACCTCAAGGAAAAGCAGGCCGCTTCCGGCGTGAAACTGCTCTGGGGCACCGCCAATCTTTTTAGCAACCCGCGCTACATGAACGGCGCCGGCACCAACCCCGAGTTCTCAATTCTGGCCCGCGCCGGCGGCCAATTGAAGACCGCGATTGACTCGACCATCGCCCTTGGCGGCGAAAGCTACGTGTTCTGGGGCGGTCGCGAAGGTTACCTGTCGCTGCTCAACACCGACATGAAGCGTGAGCGCGAGCACCTTGGCCGCTTCCTCACCATTGGCCGCGACTACGCCCGCAGCCAGGGCTTTAAGGGTAAGTTCTTCATCGAGCCCAAGCCCTGTGAGCCCACCAAGCACCAGTATGACTTCGATGCCGCCACCGTGATCGGTTTCCTGCGCGAGTTTAACCTGCTCGGCGACTTCGCCCTCAACATCGAGGTTAACCACGCCACCCTCGCCGGCCACACCTTCCCCCACGAGCTTCAGGTTTCCGCCGACGCCGGTCTGCTCGGCAGCGTCGATGCCAACCGCGGCGACGTGCAAAACGGCTGGGACACCGACCAATTCCCGATCGATCCGGTCGAGCTCACCGAAGCCATGATGGTTATCTTGAAGGCCGGCGGCTTCACCCACGGTGGCGTTAACTTTGACGCCAAGATTCGTCGCAACTCGACCGACCTCGACGACCTATTCATCGCCCACGTTTCCGGCATGGATGCGTTTGCCCGCGCCGCGATCGCCGCCGAGAAGATCCTCAACAAGTCGGAAATTCCTGGCCTGGTGAAAGACCGTTACTCCTCCTTCGACGCCGGCCAGGGCCAGGCTTACGAGCAGGGTAAACTCACGCTCGCCGACCTGCATAAGATCGCTCACGAGCAGGGCGAGGTTACCCCGAAGAGCGGCAAACAGGAGCTCTACGAGAGCATCTTGCTCCGCCACATCTAAGCGCACGCGCTTTAATGTAATGCCTGCAATGGGGGCCGCAGTCGCTTGCGGCCCCCATTTTTGTTTTCCGTTTTTAGCGCTCCGGTCCGGTTTGTCGTTTAGAAAATCAGGCCTTGCCGAGGGCCACCTTGAGGATGCGGGCCAGGTCGCCTACGCGGTAGGGTTTTGTCAGGTGCGCTGCAAAGCCCATGGAGTGGAAGCGACGGATCATTTCGCCGCTGTCGTACTCGCTGTTGGCGATGGCCCGGACCTCGGGGTGCAGGGCGCGGATTTGTTTGAAACACTCTTCGCCGCCCATGCCACCGATGACATTGAGGTCCAAAATAACGGCGTCATAGGGGCGACCTATATTGAGGTAGCGGCGGTAAAAGGTGAGGGCGTCCTCGCCCGTGCGCACAACGTCGTAGGTGTAGTCGAGGCTGGCCAGCATCGAGGCGGTGAGTTCACCGATCTTGGGGTCGTCATCCAGGAAGAGGATGCGTCCGGTACCAAACCGCAGGGACGGTACAGTACGGGCGACCGCCGCGACGGGGCGCTCGGCGCATGGAAAGTAGAGGCTGAAGCTCGTGCCAGACCCCATGGTCGATGTGACCGTGATCTGGCCCCCGTGTTGGTGCACGATGAAGCGGACGGTGGACAAACCCAGTCCCGTGCCGTGTTTCTTGGTGGTGTAGTACGAGTCGAAGATTTTTTCCAGGTGCTCGGCGGGGATGCCCGTGCCGTTGTCCTGAACCTCGAATTGCACGTAATGGCCGGCAGGCAACGGCGGCACTGAGTTGGCCTCTAGTTTCACGTCGAAGGCGAGCAGTTGCACCCGGCCTTTGGCCAAATCGGGCATGGCCTGCAGTGCGTTGATGATCAGGTTTTGGAAAACCTGAATGATTTGGCCTCGGTCCACTTGGATCGGGGCCGTATCCTCGGCCACATTGACCGAAACGAGGGCCGTGCTACCGGGGGTGGAAATACGCACCGCGTCGGCCAAAATGTCTCCGGGGGAGACGATCTGTTGCTCGCTCGATGTGCCGCCTTTGGCCACGGTGAGCAGCTGGCGGGTGAGCGCCTTGGCGGCCATGCAGGCGCTCTCGGCGTCGACCAGTTTTGTGTAGTCGCGGTTTTCTTTGGCGGT